>JANPDZ010000723.1:0-2053 GCA_031431735.1 Acidobacteriota bacterium
GTAAACTGACGTGGAAATTAAAAGGCTTAAACATCTGCGCCTCCGTGCTGATTTAAGGGAGAAAAGGCTCTTTTCTCTCGTCAAAAAACTCATCAGAGAAACGACGTAAAACTGCAAAATCTGCAAATCATCGTATTAAAATTTAAACAAGTTACGCCATTCTTTATGCGCTTCTTTGGAATACTTGTCAAGTAGTCAAGTATTCCAGGGCAAACGCATCTAAATTTTTCATCGGCGAATAATGCTCAGAGTCAATTAAAATAAGGCTTTAAAGCATTTTTTAGCGATGTGCAGACAAAAACCTGTTGAACTTTTTATTGAAAACCATCAAAATTTCAAGGTTTTTCGTAGCTTAAATTATTGCAAATACGCGGAAAGCCTTTATTTTCAGTAAAATTTAGATGCGTTTGCTCTGACTGAAATATTTGTGCGTAAGAATTTTGCAATTTGCATTTTTTTGGCATAATTTCAACTAAATGAACATTTTTTCTTCATCTGATTTTCGCCTTTTCGCATTTTTTCTATTATTGATCGGCATCGCTTGCAGTCCGATTTGGGTGGTTGATTATTTCGTCAATCAAGATGGTTCGGGACATCTTTACAGTTCAAATTTAATGCTCGAACTCTTAAAAGGAAATTCTGATGTCAGCGCAATTTTTGCCTATAATTCAATTTCTTTACCGAATTCGAGCGGTCATTGGTTGATGGTTTTGCTTCTTAATTTTTTCTCGTCATTTACAACTACAAAAATTATTGTAACTCTGACGTTTGCCGGATTTGTTGCTTCGGTCGGTTGGTTACGTTTGAAAACTGCCGGACGCGACGGTTTGAAAACAAGTCTTTTAATTGGCGCGGCAATCGGTTTTAATTGGCTTTGGTTTTTGGGTTTTTATAATTTTATCATCGGAGTTATTTGCTTTTCATTCACAATCGGACTTTTTTACAATTGGCGTGAAAAATTAAATTTGCAACGTTCGATAATTCTTTCAGGATTACTTTTGATTGCTTATTTCAGCCATCTTGTCAGCTTTGCAATTCTGGCGGGCAGTATTTGTCTGTTAACGATTACCGCCTCAACTTCGCGTCTTAAAATAAATGTCTGCTGGATTTTTGTTGCATTTTTACCCGTTTTGCCGCTTGCTTTGATTTACAAATCGCTGAGCGTCAGCGGCGGCGGATTTTTTCCGGTTTGGCGAAATCTGGAAAATCCTTTTTCCTTGTTGAGTTGGTTTTATCAAATCCGTACAGCTGATCCATTTATCATTATCTCTCGCAAAATGTTTCCCTTTTCATCTGCAAAGTCTGGACTTTTGACGATCTTTACCCCGATTTTGTGGATTTTTGTTTCTTTTTTATCGCTCACCTTCGCCACTTTTTTCAAAAGAGATAAACCATTTCGATCAAAAAATAGTTTCATATTTATTGTGTTGTTTATGGGTTGTGTTTTGGCGGCCGTTTTTGCGCCCGACGATTTTGGTCTGACAAACGGAAGCATTTTGCGAGAACGGATTCTGTTGTGCGGACTTATTTTGTTTGTTCCGCTTTTTCAGGCAGATAACTCTTTAATATTGAAAAGATTCGCGCAAATTTGTTTGATCTTCGTAATTCTTTTTCAAACCACGGCAGTTTGGGAATATTCACTGCAAACCAACCGTGAAGCCAAAGAATTTCTTTCTGCCCAATCGGTAATTGCGGAAAATGATTCAATTGCCTCAATTGTTCTACTCGAAGACGGTTTGCGATTTCATTCACTGCCGATGACGCAAATGACTAATTATCTGGGTTTCGGCAAAAATATTATCGTTTGGGACAATTATGAAGCCGGACATTATTTGTTTCCGATTGTTGCGAAAAATCCGGCAGATAAACAATTTATCTTTGATTTGACAACTTCAAATGTATTTTCATTGAATAATCCTAACGAGAAATTTGATGAAAAGCTGTCCAAACTTGATTCAGTGTTTTCAAACAACCCTGTAAAAATTAAAACGCTGATTGTTTGGGGAACCGACGCACGAGTCGAAGCCGTGATATTTAAGTGGTTTGAAGCTCA
>JANPDZ010000724.1:0-5295 GCA_031431735.1 Acidobacteriota bacterium
TTTTACCCTTTTTCACTTTTACCCTTTTAGTTGGTCAGTCTTAAATGCGTGAATTCGCGGTTTTGAGCGAGAGTAGCCGGATTATTGTTTGGAATGATGTTTTGCCAACGGGTTTTGTCGTCGAGGATTGCCTGCGCTTCATCGGCGGGAACCGGTCGCGAAAACAAATAACCTTGTCCGTATTCGCAACCGAGGATTCTTAACTGGTGAAGCTGATGAATCGTTTCGATGCCTTCGGCGACGACATCCAGTTTCAAGGTTTTTGCCAGCGCGATGATCGTTCGGACGATCTCGCCGTTTTCGCTGCCGTCTTCCATCGTGCTGACGAATGAACGGTCAACCTTGAGCGTATCAATCGGAAAGCGGTGCAGGTAGCTCAAAGAAGAATAGCCGGTTCCGAAATCATCGATCGAAAGATTGACACCGAGTGTGCGAAGCTGTTTGAGCATCATAATCGTGTTTTCAGCGTTTTCCATGACCGCGCTTTCCGTGATTTCCAGTTTCAGACACGCCGGATCAATGCCCGTTTCTTTAAGTATCCATCCGATTTGCTCGACAATGTCAGGCTGTGCGAAATGTTTGCCCGAGAGATTGACACTCATTATCAAAGACTTATTAAGCGGTGAAAGCGATTGCCATTTAATAAGTTGCGCGCAGGATTTGCGCAAGATCCAGAGTGTCAGCGGCACAATAAGATTCGTTTCTTCAGAAATCGGAATAAATTCGCTTGGCGGAACAATACCGCGCTGAGGATGATTCCAGCGCATCAGAACTTCGAAACCCTTTAATTTCATCGTTGCCAAATCAATTATCGGTTGGTAATAGGCGAGCATTTCGTCGCGCTCAATCGCGTGTCGCAAATCGGTTTCGATTTGCAGTAAAGTGACGGCGCGAATATGCATCGTCTGGTCAAAAACCGTGTAGTTTTCGTTACGATTTTTGGCGTAATACATCGCAATATCAGCATCGCGCAGCATATCTTCGGCTTCTTTGTAATTCGGATTATTGCCGGCAATTCCGATACTGACACTCGTAAAAACCCGCCGTCCGCTCACGGTGAACGGTGTCAGAAGTCGGCGACGAACCAAATCTGCAAAATGAACGGCGTCGTCAACCCTTGCCAAATCGTTTAAGATGATGCCGAATTCGTCGCCACTAAAACGCGCAACCAGATCGCCTTCTCTAATTAAAGAAGATAAACGCTGGGCGACGTGATTAATCAAACGATCGCCCGCAAGATGCCCAAGACTGTCGTTAATGGTTTTGAAACGGTTGAGGTCTAAAAACAGCACCGCGAATTTCATATCGGGCTGATGTTTTGATTTCTCCAAAAGAAATTTGAGCGAATCAATAAAAAAATTGCGGTTCGGTAAATCGGTCAATTCATCGTGGAAAGCGGCGTGCCGATACCGTTCGTGACTTTCGCGAAGGGCGTGCGCGCTGAGATCCTGTTCGCGAATGTAGTGTTGAAGTTCTTCGATATGGCGTTCGGATTGTTCGGCACGTTCGCGCTCGGCGAGTTCGGCTTTGGCGGCGGTATCTTTGATGTCATTCAAATAACGGCGGTAAGTCAAATAGATCAAGGCTGAAACACTAACCGTCGCGATTATCAGAAAAGGTTCTATCTGCTGAAATGCTTTGGTAAAAAATCCTGCTGCAAAAGCTCCGGCAATATAGATCACCAAAGCATTGAAACAGTTTTCGTTCCAGACCTTCCAAAATGATTTGCCGTCTTTCGAGGCAGCAAAAATCGAAACGACGACGGAATTGAACATAAATTGCGCCAAAGCCATCACACAGAGTATTTTCACAAGTTGCGTCAATGTGCCGATGACGGCAATCTCGTGAGCATACCCGAATAAATATCTCAAAAGATAGACGGTCGCAAAGGTCGTAATGGCGGCTATCGCTCCATTCAAAAACACCGTCTTTGTTCTGATCTTGATACCTTTGCGTTTGAAATTCAGCGAAGTAAAGAGTGATTCAAAGGCCGCTATGAGAATCGCGACCTCACCGCCGTAGTTCAAAAGTGCGATAAAGATCAGAGTATCGGAAATAGTGAAATAAAGTTTTGTGCGCGGCAGCTGGATTTGCAGATACGAGCTAAAAAATACGGTGAACAAGGTAAATACGACAAGCCCTGTATCAATTTTGTCAAAAGGAAATTTAGACAGGCAAAATCCAAGTGCAACCGCTCCTAAAAGCATCGTTGCCCAGCTTAGAAATTCAATTATTTTCGCTTTTTTCGTCACGCGTTTACGTTTTCTACATTATTGGGGATTAAGCGGGAAACTAAAAAAAGAGTTGCAGCATTTTTTAGAACTTTTCAGTGTTTCCCTGATCATCTTAGTTTTCTCCAATTACTAAAACTTCCTTGAGTGTCTGAATAAATATGTTTGTAATTTTCTTTTAGCAAATACCGTCTGCTTTTGAATGTTGAGAAGCCTGAACTCTTATCAAGCGGGGTTGTTTTGAAAACAGATTTTTGATTCTCCGACAATTTTTCCCGATACGTTCCTCTGGTAACTCCGTAATAACAATTGCAAACATTGTGCCGTCCGAATAAATTTTCGCCAATGCCTGTATTTGATTGCTGATTCTTTATTTTCGATGATTTTCAAACTGCCAAAATGATTGAACCGACAAGTCAAATTGACCGAAATCCATTCAATTTGAGAAATGATAAAGCGATACTCATAGAACAATGTGCAATATTTTTGTTATTACTCGGCGATCCTGAGATGGGTAAATTCGCGATTTTGGGCGAGCGTTGCGGGATTGTTGTCAGGAATCACGTTTCGCCAACGTGTTTTGTCTTCGCATATTTTCGCGGCTTCGTCGGCAGGAACCGGTCGCGAAAACAAATAACCTTGACCATATTCGCAACCGAGGATTCTTAACTGGTGAAGTTGGTGAATGGTTTCGATGCCTTCGGCAACGACATCCAGTTTCAAGGTTTTTGCGAGCGCGATGATCGTCCGGACGATCTCGCCGTTTTCGCTGCCGTCTTCCATCGTGCTGACAAATGAACGGTCAACCTTGAGCGTATCAATCGGAAAACGATGCAGATAGCTCAAAGAAGAATAACCGGTCCCGAAATCGTCGATCGAAAGCTGAACGCCAAGTTGTTTCAGACGATTGAGCATCGCAATCGCGTTTTCAGGATTATCCATAACCGCGCTTTCCGTAATTTCCAGTTTTAAACATTGCGGCGCGATTCCTGTTTTAATAGTGATTTCCTGAATCTGTTCGACCAGATCGCTGTGAGCAAAATGTTTGCCCGAAAGATTAACACTTAAAAACAGCGATTTGCGCGACGGGTCAAGACGCTGGAGTTTGACAATTTCGCGGCAGGATTCTTCCAAGATCCAATATGTAATTGCGACGATCAGGCCGGTTTCTTCGGCAACCGGAATAAATTCGCTTGGCGGAATCAAGCCTCTCTGCGGATGCTGCCAGCGAATCAAGGTTTCAAAGCCGTTCAACTGCATCGTATCGAGGGCGATTATCGGTTGATAAAAGGCGCGAAGCTCTTTGCGTTCGATGGCATAGCGCAAATCGGTTTCGATCTGTAGTAAGGTGACGGCGCGCGTGTGCATCGTTTGATTGAAAATTTCGTAGTTCTTTTTGTGGTCTTTGGCGTAATACATCGCAATATCGGCATCCCGCAAAACCTCTTCGGCTTCGAGGTAACTTGCACTTCCAAATGAAATACCGATACTCGCATTGATAAAAATTTCCCTGCCGTTAATCCTGAAAGGATACGAAAATTTATAGTTGACAAGCTGTGCAAAGCTCACCACATCGTCAATATCTTTGACATTGGTCAGAATAACGCCAAATTCGTCGCCGCCGAAACGGGCGAGCAAATCATCATCCTTGACCAATTCTTTTAATCTTTTGCCGACGCATTGAATCAGACTGTTTCCGATCGAATGTCCGAGGCTCTCATTGACGGTCTTGAAACGATTGAGGTCTAAAAACAGTACCGCGAAGTTAAAATTGGGCGTTTGTTTGTGCTTTTCAAGCGAGAATTTTAATGTTTCGATAAATGAATTGCGATTCGGCAGATCGGTCAATGGATCGTGAAACGCGGCATGGCGAAATCGTTCCTTGCTTTCGCGCAAAGCCTCGCTGATTCTATCTTGTTCGGCAATATGGCGTTGGAGATCTTCGATGTGCTTTTCGGCTTGTTCGGCGCGCGCGCGTTCCGATTGCTCCGCTTTGGCGGCGGTTTCGCGGATGTCGTCAACATATCGCCGGTAAGTCAGATAGACGATCGCAAAAAATCCAATGACGATCGCAAATAAAAATATGTTGATCGGTTGCAGGGATTTGACCGCCGCACCGGCGAGTGCCGCGCCGGAAAAAAACATAACAAACGCGTTCAGACAATATTCATTCCAAACCTGCCAAATGCTTTTCTCGCTTTTTAGGGAGAGAAAAATAGCAACCGCGATCGAATTAACGATAAACTGCGAAGCTGCCATCGCCAACAGCATCTCAACCAGCAGAACATTGCTGCCGACGCTGATAACGGTTTCAGCGGAAGTGAAAAAATAGCTGACGACGCTTGTCGTCACAAATGCCGACATCGCGGCGACTGCGACATTTAATAAAACCGTTTTGGGTTTGATCGCAATCCGCGACCGCCGGAAATTGAGCGAGGCATAACACGACTCCAACGCCGCCAAAAGAACTGCGACCTCGCCGCCGTAAATCATCAAAGAAAGAAAGACCAAAACATCGGAAATCGTGAAATGAAGGCGCGTATGCGGTAGCTGAAAGCGTAAATACGAACTAAGAAAAACGGTTACAACCGCGAGCGCAACCAATCCGGAATTAACCTTCTCAACCGGAAATCCATAGATCGCCCACGCTAAAACGCCGAGACCAATCAGCAGAATAACCGATAAATAGAGATTAGTATTTCTTTCGTTTTTTTCCACTTTTGGCTAACCAGGAAAGATTAGAACTGATTTGAACAGCAATTGTTTTTGAGGAACCGAGCTTAATGGGTAGTTAAGCCTTTGTTATTATATGTCAACAAGTCCTGATTTGCCAAGAAAAATTTTATTTGATGTGGTAATGCGTCAGTGATACGTTATTTTCATTCTAAACAATCCCGTTAAGACTGGAGCGCGAGCATCCTTGCATGAGCGCAGGGCGCGAAAATGGCGTTTGTGAGCCTCAGAACGTCGAATTTAACAAGACTTTTTCGCGTTGAAGCAACGCTCATGGCAAGCAGGGATGCTGTGCGCTCCAGTCTTTAAGCTTTCGGTTTCTGTGAATATA
>JANPDZ010000725.1:0-5831 GCA_031431735.1 Acidobacteriota bacterium
CAATGCCAAAACTGACGACCATTTTGAACTTGAAACCGCTATCGAATGGCTCAATTCAAACATTCCCGAATCCCACGGCGCAACGCTCGTTCATAATGATTACAAATTCGACAATATCATGTTAAATCCTCACGACTTGACCGAAATTATCGCCGTCCTCGATTGGGAAATGACGACCATCGGCGAGCCTTTGATGGATTTAGGGACGAGTTTGGGCTATTGGATGTCGAAAGAAGCCGGCGAGCAAATGCTTTCAATGCCTTTTAATCCAAGAGTTTTGATGGAAAATATTTCGCGGGCGGAATTAGTCGAAATTTATGCCGAAAAATCGGGCAGAGACGTTTCAAATATTCTCTTTTATTACGTTTTCGGCACATTCAAGATCGCCGTTATCGCTCAACAAATTTATTTTCGCTACGCAAAAGGTTTTACCCAAGACAAACGCTTTGCGGGGTTCAATCATTTTGTTAATGCGCTTGGCAAAATTGCTCTAAATGGAATTCAGAGCCAGAAGATTTAGAAAATGGGAATAAATAGAGCAATTTTTAAGTTTTCTACCGTTTGTAGTTCCGCCTTCAGGCGGTTTTAGTTTGAGTATTCAGATATTTAATTATTTACAAAACTTGAGTTGACGACACTCTAAGACCGCCTCAAGGCGGAACTACAAACATTTGACGAAATACCGGAAAACTTAAAAATTGCTCCAATAAAACATCCGCTGAAAAGACTTTTTTCCTTTAATTCGCTACAATAAACATTCAATCCACAAGCAATTTATCAAATTATGGCTTTCCCGAAAAAGGTGGAACAACCCGCAGAAGACATTCAAACTACGCCTGATCCATCTGCTAAATCGAAATATGACCGTTCAATTATCGAAGGTTCGCTTGGGAAAGCGGTCTGGAGACTTGCCGCGCCGACGATGGTCGCGAATGTTTTTGGCGGTCTGCAAGGATTGGTTGATCACATCGTGGTCGGAAACATCGTCGGTTATCAAGGAAACGCAGCGATTGGCGTGAGCTGGCAGATTTTTCTCGTGGTGGTGGTGTTTGTTTCCTCGATCTTTATCGGGATGAATATTATGGTCGCTCGTTTTGTCGGTGCGGGCGAACCCGACAAAGTCAATCGGACGGTTTATCAAGCATTTATAACCGCACTTTTTATAGCCGTCGCGGTAATTGCGCCGGTTGGTTATTTCGCCTCGCCGCTGCTTTTGAATTTAGTCAACGCCGAGGCCGGCGTGCAGTTGGAAGCACTTCCATATCTCAGAATAATGTTTCTTTTCAGTAGTGGAATGATGCTTTATTTTATGCTGAGCGGCGCATTACGATCCGCCGGAGATGCCAAAACGGGAATGACTCTGGGAATTGTGATGACGATTCTCAACATCATTTTCAACATCATCCTGATCCGCGGCTTCGGACCAATTCCCTCGTTCGGCGTGGAAGGTTCCGCGATGGGAACCTGTCTGGCTTCGGGAATAATCGGTCTTTATTCGGTCTGGAAATTGTGGAGCGGCGGATGGGTTGTTTCAATTCACAGCAAGGGCGGTTACGCACCGGATTTTGCAGTAATTAGAAAGCTATTTAAGTTTGGTCTGCCCGCCGGAATTCAGGGAATTGCAATGAACATCGGCGGAGTTTTGATGCTGTCGTTCATCGGTTCGCTCGCGCAAAGCGCGGCGGCGCAAGCGGCATACGCGATCTGCTATTCTCAACTCTTTTCGCTGATTACATTTACTTCGGTTGGACTGATGGGCGCAACATCCGCAATTGTCGGACAAAATCTCGGCGCAAAACAAATCGAACGGGCGAACTCGGCAGTTCATGTCGCCGCACGTTTCGGACTGATCGGATCGGCGTTTCTCGGATTCTTCTTTTTCTTCTTTCCCAGACAATTACTGGCGATTTTCGGAATGCACGAACCCGCCGCTGTGGAAATTGGCGTTCAACTTTTACGTTTTTTGAGTCTTTCCGGAATCTTTGTTTCCGTCGCGCTTGCCTACACAGGCGGTCTGCAAGGCACGGGCGACACAAAAAGTCCGCTTTTTATTTCAATCATTTCGCAAGTCGCCATTCCGTTGGGAATCTGCTTTGTTCTTCGGGAAACGATCGGGCTCGAAGCGTGGCATATCTGGATGGCAATTCTCGCCGGACATACCGCCCGCTGTGTGCTGAGTATTTTCCGATTTGCTCAAGGCAAATGGCGCAACATTAAGGTTGACATTGAAACGACAACCGGCTGATCGCTAACTTTTCCAAAATTCTTGGGAAGAATTCAAAACTTTCTCTCCAAAATTCTAAAATTCTTCTCAAGAATTCCCGGTGTTTTTCTCATCGTTTTACTCGTTTATTAACTGTATGAATTCATTACTGAGCGGTCTAAAAATTGCAAGAGCTTTGAAAACTAAGAAAATCTGCCTGCGAAAGACACGAAAAAAACGAAAAAAAACATTTTTTTCATTATTTTCATTGTTATTTTCCTCCACGAATTTATTTTTTTCTCCTTAAAGTCGAAATCTATCGCAATCAATTTTTAACGATCCGCCGTGCCGAGCGTCGAAAGCGGCTTCGTGCTTAAACCAAAATCAGTCGGATTTTCACCGACAATTGCCGCTGCCAGAAACTTGGGAATATATTTAACCGCTTCCGTTTGAAATTGCTGGTCGAATCTCTTTGGATTTTCAGTCAAACCACAAATCGGACACGCCATATTTTTACTGTCAGACATAAATTGAAAATTAAGGTCGAAATTTACTTTTTTGGCACTGCGATTCCGACTCAAAATCGCCAAAAATTCTTTCATTTTATGCCGGGCAAAATAATTTTGATTTTCAAGAATCAGACGTGCCGCAATCTCAGCCGATTTGCTCAGGTTGGCGATGTCTTTTTTGGTCATTCCATATTTTTTGGCTTGCGCCGTCGTCAATATAAAAGCCCCTGAACTCCCCGTAGGACTGACCAGATCGTTATTAAATTCCGATTCTATCATCGCAATATAAAGCCCTGATAATCGAGAAACCCCGTTTTTATCAAAAACCGTATTTATGGTTGGCGCATATTCGGTTCCGCGCCGGAGAACTAAATTAAGGTCTTGTCCGAAACCTGTTTTCTGATTATTACCAATTCTTTTTGCATAATTATCAAGATATTTCGAGACCTGAAGTTTGAAATTGGAATCAAAGGCATATTTTCCACCCGAAATTTTAATCGTAATTTCATCTATTTTGACGACAACAAAATCGGCTTTTTCTTGCTCCGTCATCTTTAAGAATGACTTTGATTGCGCTTGAATATTTGCCATAAAACCCAGGGCAAAAATGATCAGAAATAAAAAGTAAATACGTTTCATAATTAGTTTCTCCTTTCAATATAGAACTCTAACGCCTATTTTTATAGTTTTTCGCGACAAACTTATTAAAAAGTTTATTCAAGTTTTCCGTTTCGTAGATTGCAAATCCATCAGCATCAGGATTTTTAGATCTGACGGCATTTTCTTTGCCTTCTTCATACTCAATGGCTTCTTTTAAGAAAGCGGTCCTGAATTTTTCCCCAAGCGGAGTAGCAATAAATTTGTTGTGTTCCGCTTTGTCGGCATCTGTGTAGTCCAATTTACCGCCATTTCCGGTGATTAGCTCTGCCATATTTGTCTGCCGGACGTATTTCAAAACCTGCCGACCGTTGTCCGAATCAAAAAAGGTGATTAAATCGTCAAGTTCTTTGAGCCTAAATTTTGCGGAATAGCTTCGATCTAAGCCTTCCATAATCCATTGCTCGGTCGGGAAATTTTTATTGATCGCATCCTCGGTGATTTTGTCTGCAATTTTAATTAGCTGATCGTAATTGGCTCGGACGAACGATTTTTGGTCGGCGGTTAATTTGTTATTTACCTTCAGAGCAGCATCGAAACCTTCGATTCGATTTTTTCTATCTTCTTCCTTTGCTGCTTCTATGTCTTTAGTTCCCGGAAGTTTTGCTACTAATTTATCAATTCCGACGTAAGGATGTTCAGGGAATGTCAAATTAGTTAATCGTTCGACCGCTTTGGGTTTTGAGAGTTCGGATTTGTTTTTTTGAGTTTGAACAGACAAAAATTTATCGGGAATCTGTTTGTAAAACGAAAAAATTGAGTAGATTTGATACCGAAGCCCCGAATCTTTGATGACTGATTCGACATCATCATAAAGCAGTTCAATAACCTGCCTCTTTGTTTTTCCCGTCAAATCCTTGCGCTTGTCCCACTTTTTGCCAACCAACAAAGCGTCCTTTTCATCCGGTGTCGATTTCAAGACAACTCCTTTGAGCTCTTCGATCAACGCCGCGAGCGATTTCGCCGCCATCGGTTTATCAGTATTAGTCTGCGCCAATGCGTTAAAACTAAATACTGACCCCATAAATAACAAAGCTATTACTATTCTTGTCCAATTAATTACTGTTTTGTTTGTCATCATCATTTTCTCCTCAAATATTGTTACCTTTTGCCCCTTCCAATATAATAAACGAGAATTAGCTGAAAATAGGGTCATTGTCCGAAAAAACAATCCCCATTCAAGACTAAAGACCCAATCAAATACAAATAAAGAACGCTATCAACCACAGGCTTTTGACCCATCTGCGCCAAGTTAAGCCGTAAGCCCTTTGTTTTCAACATAGACTTTTCGGCTAATTTCGGTAAGTTAGCGCAGTTAAAAACTCTAAGCTCTTTGTTTTCAAGACTGCAAATTAGAGCGGTTATCTGTTAAACAACGTTATCTTGGCGCGTATGGGCTTTTGACCATTAGTATCTACACAAGTCTAAAAGGCTTGTTTTCAGCCTCGAAGAGGCGAAATATAATAGCCCAATGCGGAGGGTGGCGGACGGCAAATTTTCAAGCCCTGAAAGGGCGACATTCGCCGATTGCGCCCTTTCAGGGCTTAGTATGGCGGTGATTTTTGACCTGGCGCGATGCGCCAGGCTATCATATTGCGCCTCTTCGAGGCTGAAATCCGGTCGCAAAAACTTGTGTAGATACTAATGGCTTTTGACCATTAGTATCTACACAAGTCAAAAACATGGATTTTAGCTCTGAAAGAGCGGGATATAATAGCCTGGCGCATCGCGCCAGGTCGGCGATACATAATTTCACTAAGCCCTGAAAGGGCGCAATATTGATAATTTCGCCCTTTCAGGGCTTGCCGCGCAGGTGATTGTTTGACTGGCGCGGTGCGCCAGGCTATTATATGCGCGCCTCTTCGAGGCTTTGTTTGGAATCAAAGAACTTGTGTAGATACTAATGGCTTTTGACAACTATGCAGCGCGGCCTTTATTGTATTGGAAAATCACGCTAGTACCTGCTTCCGTAGAAGAGTGGTAACTTATTTCCTCAATGAAAATCTCTTTGAACATCAAACACTATAGAGTTGCTGTTCAGAGAGTTGGTGTTTACTTACGGAAGCAGATACTAGATTATTCAAAACGGAGAAGAAAACTATGAATATGATTGTCGCTAAAATGAAATGGATTATGCTCGTCACGGGAATTTTAACCTGTACGATGCTCTATGCCGCGATTGCGCCGCAAGCTGCGCATAATTCAATATTCGGAGCAACGCTCGAAGGACCGCTCGCCGAAATTGTCGTGCGGAATTGGGGTGCGCTGATCTCGATCGTCGGTGCGATGCTGATCTACGGTGCTTATCATTTGCCGAGCCGCCCGTTGGTTCTAACGGTTGCGATCGTCAGTAAACTGATCTTCATTACGCTCTTGCTGACCTGCGGCAGACAATTTATGGGCGGACAAACAATCGTCCCGATCGTTTTTGATCTGACGGCGGTCGCTTTGTATATCGTCTA
>JANPDZ010000726.1:0-2901 GCA_031431735.1 Acidobacteriota bacterium
ATCCGTGTTCGTCCGCGTCCCATTTCTTTTTAATGTCTCTAATCCTTGAAGTTTTAAGCCAAATTCGAGGACATTTTTCAACTCCTGATTCGCATTAAAAATAGTATTAAGGTCGGGGACAATCATTGAAAGGATTTAAACTCTTCATATGATTATCGCCCCAAACCAGTCAATTACTGCTTGAACAGACATCCTATAACTCCTTTTCAATGTCGTTATCAAACTATCGGCGCGGCACCGAATCGGCAATTTTATATCGAATGGAGAGCAACGCACTTTAGCGAAGCGACAACCGCGATAAGCACTAACTTTGCGGTTCTTCTGACCGAAGGCTCGGATGTCGTGCGCTATGTTTATGCGACGACGGGAGTCGGAGCGCAACTGAACGGCGCAAGCGCAACGGTCGGCATCCAAAGACAAGCTACCGGAACGCAATTTACGCAATTCTCGTTCAATACGGCGAGTTTGTCAGCCGGATTGCAGATAACCTTGACTCGTCCGTAATGCGTGTCGGGACAGGTAATTAGGCGGCAGTCGCATCATGCGCGGACAGTGGAGTAAAGGCAGAGCTAACTTGTTTAGCTCTGCCTTTTTTAGTGGTGATAGGTAAATGGTAAACGGACTACTGAGAGACTATGAGATATTTTTTTCTCACTGCTTCTCAGTCCCTTCGCCGCATCGTCAAAAAAAAGACTGTAACCTTTTTCAAAATTTCGACACTCGTAAAAGGAAGCGGTATTTAGCTTAAAAAAACAGGAGAACAGAAATGAAACTTATTACAAAAACATTAGGAACAATTTTATTGACAGTAGTCTTATCGGCATCCGCGTTTGCCGGTTCAAACGACACGAATTTTTGGAGCGCGGAAACAAGTCAAACGGCGACAGAATCGAACATTCCGCAATGGATTTTGGACATCAATTTCCGATGGAGGTTTGAGGCTCCTGATTGGGACGCCATATTCTTTCGGTAGAAGCCGCCATTGTGAACCCGAACGGGTTGCGGCGGCTGACACCATCGTCAAAAAAAAGACTGTAACCTTTTTCAAAATTTCGACACTCGTAAATGGAAGCGGTATTTAGCTTAAAAAAAACAGGAGAACAGAAATGAAACTTATTACAAAAACATTAGGAACAATATTATTGACAGTAGTCTTATCGGCATCCGCGTTTGCCGGTTCAAACAACACGAATTTTTCGAGCGCGGAAACAAGTCAAACGGCGACAGAATCGAACATTCTGCAATGGGTTTTGGACATCAATTTCGGATGGTGGCAGCCGCTGCAAGTCATTCCGGGAGTTCCGCGCCCATTCTTTCGCGTCGGCTAGTTTTAGGACGATGGGGCTGTGGGACTGAGAGACCCTGAGATATTCTTTTCTCACTGCTTCTCAGTCATTTCGTCGCATCGTCAAAAAAAAGGTAATTGTTTAGGTCTTTGATTTTATGAATTGCCGTCTGCTTTAGCTGACGGGAAAAAGGTTGAATTTTTCATCAGGCTTGAGCCAAACCTTAAAATTAATAATATTCCTTAAAGCTTTAGCTAAAGCTCATTCGGATGATTGATAATTTTATTCAATTGGGCTCAAGCCACTGGTTTAATTGCTAAATAACCCGTCAGCTAAAGCAGACGGCAATTCAAAAAAATCATTTATTTTCCAACTCTACTCAATGACCTAAACAGTTACAATGAAACTTATTACAAAAAACAGGAGAACAGAAATGAAACTTATTACAAAAACATTAGGAACAATTTTATTGACAGTTGTCTTATCGGCATCCGCGTTTGCCGGTTCAAACGACACGAATTTTTGGAGCGCGGAAACAAGTCAAACGGCGACAGAATCGAACTTTCATCAATGGTCTTGGCAAATCAATTTCCGATGGTGGCAGCAGCCGCAACCCGTTCCGGTGGTTGGGGTGATCTGCTGCTGGCCCGCCAAGTGGGAGATAGTCTTTAAGTAGAAGCCGCCATTGTGAACCCAAACGGGTCATCCACAACACGGCTTCGAGAAAAAGGCGATTATTGACGCGGCAAGCCGAGTCGAATTTCGGGAAAAGTTCGCAGAACGGACAGAATCTTTTCCATTTGTTCATCAGTTAGCTTAACAGACATAAGTAAGAGGACAGAATTATTTTTAAGATGAAACCACGAAAATACACAAAAGAACACAAAACGAATCAACCTGTTTCGTGCGTTGCGCGTGTATTTTTGTGGTTCATATTCATAAAATAAATCTGTCCGGTTACTTATCAAGAACTGTTTAGCTTATTATGTCAACACAACACTAATTTCATTGACTTGTTTTCGTGTCGTGCGCGTGTCGTTTCGTGGTTTTTTTCAGCATAAAATTTGAGACAAATAAACTTTCGGAAAAAATCTCTCACATTTATTTTCCCGAATCTTTTCGCCAAACCGCCCGCAAGAGCGCAAAAATTCTATCGGAGAAATGAAGCTATGAAACAAAAGATAACCAAAACCAAAATCGCCATCCGATTCATCATCGCCGGAGCTATTTGTCTGCTGACAATCTGTTTCATCGGACAAAAATCAATTACCGAAGCCCAAACCGTCGAAACAAAACGCGACAAACCGGAATTGGTAGTTCAAACAGGGCATACTAAGTCGGTTTTTTCAGTCGCATTTTCACCTGACGGAAAAACTCTCGCTTCGGGAAGTGAGGACAATACGGTGAAGTTGTGGAATGTCGAAACAGGTCAAGAACTCAAATCTTTGACAGGGCATACTTCTGAGGTTAGGTCAGTCGCGTTTTCACCTGAAGGAAAAACTCTCGCTTCGGGAAGTTTGGACAGCACAATCAAATTATGGAATATCGAAACCGGACAGCTTATCAAATCACTTTATCGTCATGATACTGGAGTTTCTTCAGTCTCGTTTTCACG
>JANPDZ010000727.1:0-7506 GCA_031431735.1 Acidobacteriota bacterium
ATTGAATCGGTCAACGGGCGCGGCATCGGCGGTTATGTCATGGGACAGCCCGCGCTCTTGCAAAAACCGGATGGTACGAAAGTTTTAGAAGCGACCGACCAGGAAATTCTGAATAATGTACCCGATCACAAACGCGCGATGATGCGTCCAGTACTAAAACAACCCGAATTTTGCGGTGCGTGCCACAAATCTCAAGTTCCGCAGGAATTAAACGATTACAAGTTTTTACGTGCCTTTGCGGTTGCCGATGAATTGCAGATGTCTTCTTTCTCAAAAGAATCGCCGCATCCTTTTTATGTGCGTAATAAGGAAACCTGCAACACTTGCCATATGGCGGATGTCCCGACCAAATATTTTGACGTTTCGGCGAAAGACGGAACCATCTCTTCACATCGTTGGGCAGCGGCAAATACGGCAATCCCGACATTTTACAATTACACCGAACAGCTTGAAGCCGTTCAGAAATTTTTGCAGGACGATAAAATGGGCGTTGATATTTTTGCGCTTCACGTTCAATCGGAAAGAAAATCAAAGGAAAAATTGATTGCCCCGCTCAACCGCAAAGACTTTAAAATCAAAGAAGGCGATAATTTGACGGCGGATGTCGTTGTTACAAATAAAAATATCGGACATAGTTTTCCTCCCGAATTGCGCGATTTTTACGAGGCTTACGTCGAATTTACGGTCATGGATGCGAACGACAAGGTTTTGTATAAATCCGGTTACATCAAACCGAAAGGCGATTTGGACGAAAAAGCCCACGCTTATAAGACTTATCTTGTCAAAGAAGACGGCTCTTTCAACGATTTGCATCATATCTGGAAAACAAAAGTCGTCGCGCAAAATCTGGCAATTCCTTCGGGAAGATCTGATTTAGCGCGTTATAAATTTACGATTCCGGCAAATATCGGGGGACAGATAAAACTCTCTGCGAAGCTGCAATATCGCCGTTTTACAAGGGTTTTCAGTGATTATTCGCTCGGAAAATCAAAAGATTATCCAATCGTTATGATGGCAAAATCAGAACGCACTCTGTTTGTCGGAACAGAAAATAAATCGCAGCCTGTTGATCCGAAAGCCATGATGGATTGGCGGCGTTGGAATAATTACGGAATCGCACTACTCGACCAACGGCAATTTCCGCAAGCGGCAGATGCCTTTGACGAAGTAATTGATTTTGACGTGAAAGATTACAAAGCGTTTGCTTTTACCAACAAATCATTGGCTCTGATGGAAATGGGCGGTTGGAAGGAAGCCGAAAAACTGATTAATAAAGCATTGGATTTGGATGCCCAAAATTTGCGGGCAGTTTTCCAGTCGGGTCGAATTGACCGCGTCCAAAGCCGTTTAACGGAAGCCGAGGCAAACTTTAAAAAGGTTTTGGAAAAATATCCGCGTGATCGAATCACTCTCCAGCAACTTGGCGAACTGGCGAAAATAAAAAGCGACAGCGTTCCGAAAGAGCAGCGCAACGCGCAACTCGAGATCGCCAAAAATTATTACAACCAAATTTTGGCAATTGATCCGGAAGACGTTTCATCGCATTACAATCTGATGATTATTTATCAAAAACTCGGAATGCGCGATGATGCAAAACGCGAAGCGGTAATTTTCAAGGATTTGAAAGACGATCCGCAGGTTACTTCTTTGGCAAGTAATTTTTTGCAGGCAAACTGGAACATCGGAAATGAATCTTTACCTTTTCATACCCACGATTTAATGCCGTTTCAGACGAATCAGCAAAAAACGGAGTATTTAGCACTGTTACAGTAAATTATGAAATTAAATATTAAATTGATTTGTGTCTTTGTTTTTCTCTCTATTTGTGTTTTTACTTGGTCGGTTCGTTCGGAAGCATCAAATGCCTCGGCAATTGAAACAAATTTTTTGAGCCTTGAATCTCCGCGTACTTTGTATTTAAACAATTGTGCTCGTTGTCATGGTGGGGACGGCAAAGGCGAAACCGAACAGGGAAGGCTGAACAATTCACCCAACATTTCAGGTGGCAGATTGCGGAATCGGAGCATTAAAAGATTGACTAATACAATCACAAACGGCGACGACAAAATGCCGGCATTCGGAAAAAGACTGAAGAAGGCGCAAATTGCAAGTCTCGTCAACTATGTGCGGGGGTTGTAAAAAGCCCGAAAACTTTTTGAATTCGATTTCAATTAATTTTGGAAGGCGGCATTTTCGCCTTCCGTTTCTTTGCAGTTTATTTTGGTTTTGTTTCGCTGAAACAACGAACTAAAATCTGCCCAACGCGAAATTAGCGTCAAACATAAAAAACATTTTTTGCGTCTAATCTGCGTCAGAGATTTTCAAGTTCAAAAAATTCGTTAAATTGAAGCGTTAGGATTCGCCAAACGTCCACCTGAAATGCGGGTTGATGGAAAATTAGTAGAAAACATCGAAGTTGATTCCGTAACAAGTCGTTTGCGTATCGAGATTGACGATTAATGCGAAAGAGATTTCGTTAAAGCCGTAAAAATCTTATTGGTGAGCGAATAAAACTAAAGTTATACTGTTTTTATGACAAGGCAAAATTTAGCAAAAAAAGAAAAACAAACACAAGCCGCAAACTTAACGGCGAAGAATAATTCAGCCATCAATCTTCTTGATTCGTGGCTTGAGACGGACGAAAAAGAGCAAAAAGAAACTTTCGAGTATCTGAAAAAAGTTTTGGACGAAGACCGCTTATCTGACCGCAAACTCTTTAAATGATTATAGTCCTTGATACAGGTATTATTGGAATCGTAAGCAATCCGAAAGCCTCGCCCGAAAGTTTTGCTTGCACGGCTTGGTTGAAAACCAAACTTGTTGATGGCGACGCGATTTTTCTTCCTGAAATCTGTGATTACGAAATTCGTCGGGAACTTATTAGAGCCAATAAAATTGGTGGTTTGACGCGGTTGAACGGACTGAAAAACTCGCTTAACTATTTGCCGATTACGACTGAAGCAATGCTGAAATCCGCTGAGTTTTGGGCAATTTCCAGACAAAAAGGAAAACCGGTCGCACCTGATTTGTCGCTTGACGGCGATATGATTTTGTCTGCCCAAGCCTTTATTTTAGAACAAGAATTGAGCGAAAAGGTTATTATTGCCACAACTAATGTCAAGCATCTGAATATGTTTGCAGATGCTCGTTTGTGGAGGAATATTTAATCAAAAAGAAGATGTTTTATCGTTTGTCAAAAATCATTTTTGCCCTCTGCCTTTTGTCTTTTTTCGCACAGGCGCAAACGCCTTCGCCGACACCGGTGACGACGGGCAAATCTTACAGTTCGCTCGACATTCCGCGACCAACGACGACGGCGCCGCAATTTCCTTCACCCGTCACTTTTACCGATATTTCGGCTGTTTCGGGTATCAATTTCAAACACGTCGCGTCCGTTACTTCCATTAAATATCTTCCCGAAACGATGGGCGCGGGTGTTGCGCTGATTGATTTTGACAACGACGGGCGGCTCGATTTATTGGTCGCACAAAGCCACGTTCTGCCGACGATCGAGAAAACGACCGCGTTTTTGAAATACAAACAAACGCCGCTTTTGATGCAGAACACGGAAAAAGGTTTTCAGAATATTTCGTTCGCGGCGGGGGAAGTTTTTCAAAAGGATTTTGCCGCTCGCGGAATGGCTTGCGGTGATTTGGACAACGATGGCGATACTGATATTGTTATCTCGCAAACTGACGGCGGCGCGTTGATCTTAAAAAATAACGGCACGAAAAATCATTGGATCGGTTTAGATTTGCGCGGCGATAAATCGAGTCCGAACGGTGAAGGTTCAAGAATTGTCGTAACTGATTCAAAAGACAAAAAACAAATTTTTGATGTTTCCAATTCCGGCAGTTATCTGGCGGCAAACGATTTGCGTGTGCTTGTCGGTTTAGGTGAAAATACTTCGGTCAAATCGGTCGAGATTCGCGGGCCGAGCGGAAAAACACAAAAAATAGAAAATTTAGAGATTGACCGTTATCTTCAGATAAGAGAGAAGTAAAAAGATGAAAAAGCTATTATTTATCGCATTATTATTGAATTTTTCAATGGCTGGTTTGGCGCAGGACGAGCAAACGGGCGGCGTTGTCACGGGCGAAGCAAAAATTTACACTTCGAAGCGAACGGTTGGAATTATTGACCAAAAAGCCCCGAATGTTTTTGAAAATGTGACGGCAAACACCGCATTAAAAGATTTTCAATGCGTTTCAGGAAGCAAGGAAAAAGAATACATCCTCGAAACGACGGCCTGCGTCGTCGCAGTTTTCGATTACGATAACGACAGTAAACCTGATATTTTTCTGCTCAACGGCTCAACCATCAACGCCGAACAAGGCAAAGAAAAAGCACCGAAATCAGCTCTTTATCACAATCTTGGCGATTGGAAATTTGAAAATGTGACCGACAAAGCGGGCGTTGCAAACGAGCGTTGGGGCATGGGCACGGCGGTCGGCGATTACAATAATGATGGTTTTGCCGATTTGTGGGTCAGTAATTACGGAACTTCGCGGCTTTACAAAAATAATGGTGACGGCACATTTACCGATGTTGCGCCGAAACTCGATTTAGACATCAAAGGCTGGCACACGGGCGCAACCTTCGGCGATTACGACAAAGACGGACGGCTCGATTTATTTGTTCCGGCGTATCTCGAATTCGATTTGAAAAATCTGCCGCCTTCGCCGCTCGATGTGGACAAGGGAAAATCGGTCGGACGAAATTTTTGTCAGTTTCGCGGTCAACCTGTGATGTGTGGTCCGCGCGGTCTGAAAGGCGCGAAAGATTCGCTTTTTCATCAGAAAGCGGACGGCACTTTTGAAGAGGTCGGCGACAAGGTTGGTGTCCGGGACGAAGGCAATTATTACGGTTTTTCGTCCGTTTTTGTTGATGTTGACGACGACAATGATTTGGACTTGGTGGTTGTCAATGATTCGACCCCAAAACAACTTTACATCAATAAAGGCGACGGCACTTTTGAAGAATCAGGCTATCCGTCAGGCATCGCCTTGAGCGAAAACGGGCGGGAACAAGCCGGTATGGGCTTGGGCGTCGGCGATTATGACAACGACGGGCGGGTTGATTTTCATATCACGAATTTTTCCGATGATTCAAACACCCTCTATCGTAACGACGGCGACGCTAATTTTACGGACATTACTTTTCAAGCCGGTTTGGGGGAAACAACGATTCCTTTCTTAGGTTGGGGAACTTCATTTTTTGATTTTGACAACGACGGTTGGAAAGATGTTTTGGTCGCTAACGGGCACGTTTATCCGGTCGTTGATAAATTCCAATGGGGAACGAGTTTTGCCCAACAGCTTTTACTTTTCAAAAATAGCAAACAACAGGCGAACGGCCAAATAAAATTCGAGCGGGTTGCCGCAACGCCAAAGAGCGGTCTGGCAGATGCGATGTGCGCACGCGGTGCCGCGATTGCCGATTTTGACGGCGATGGAAAACTGGACATCATTACCTCAAATATGGATTCCGCACCAACTCTTTTGAGAAACGTCAGCGGTGACAAAAACAATTGGATCACCCTCAAATTGATTGGCGACACAACGAAAAAGACACCGAAAGACGCCATTGGTTCAAAAGTATTTGTGACAATCGGTAAACTGCGGCAACGATTTGATTTAACGAGCGGTGCCAGTTATGCTTCGCAAAGCGAGCAGCTGGTCCATCTTGGGCTTGGCGACGCGACAAAAATAGATTCTTTGGAAATAGTCTGGGCAAATGGTCAGAGCGAAAAAATTCCCGTCGATAAAATAAACAAACTGCTGACGATTAAACAGGGACAATAATCTTCAAAATATATGCTTTAAACACCTCTGAATGAACCGAAAATCTTAGAAAATTTAA
This sequence comes from Acidobacteriota bacterium, assembly GCA_031431735.1. Taxonomy (GTDB): domain Bacteria; phylum Acidobacteriota; class Blastocatellia; order Pyrinomonadales; family Pyrinomonadaceae; genus JAFDVJ01. The sequence goes on from JANPDZ010000727.1 coordinate 5,863, forward strand.
ATAAAATTGGTCAAACCATTGACAACTAATTGAAAAAAAACAAAAAAAGTTGTTCAATGTGTTAGTTCGGCTTTACAACAAAGCCCGAACTGACACAGCATTTAGGCATCATTTTCAAAACTAATGAAAAGAATTTATTTGCAAAAGGCGAGAACGCAGATTGCACGCCCCAATACAATTCGGGACATTAATAAACAGATAGTTCTTAATTATGTGCGTGACCGTTCTCCTATTTCGCGGGCTGAAATAGCTCGTCAAACTGCGCTTCAGCGGTCAACCGTTTCAGCCATTGTTGACGATTTGCTTGAGGGTGGGCTGATTGAAGACATTGGAACGGGTGATTCGACAGGCGGGAGAAAGCCGTCATTTCTGAAACTCAAAACCGGCACGCCGATTGCCATCGGGGTTGATGTGACACCGCAAAAAACAACTGTGGCGATCGCTGATCTTGCCGGACAAGTTTTAGAAAAAGAAATATTTGCGACTTCGGCAAATATGACTTTTATGACGACGCAAATCATCGAAAAAGTTTCGGGCTTTGCGGCAAAATATCCCGATTCTGATTTTGAAGTCGGCATTAGCGTGCCGGGCATTGCCGATTATACGCTCGGAAAAGCTCTTTATATTCCGTATTTTAACTGGCACGATTGGAATATTGCCGCCGAGATTACGGAAAAAACGGGTTTTCCCGCGACAATTGAAAATGACGCTAATGCCATCGCTTTGGCCGAACTTTGGTTCGGAGACGAAAAAATTCGCAAAACACGAAATTTCATCACAGTTCTGGTCGCCGAAGGAATCGGCACGGGAATTATTTTTGACGGGCAAATTTATCGCGGCGAAAAAGGCGCAGCCGGTGAATTCGGGCATATGATCGTCGGGGTTGATGCACCTGTCAAATGTTCGTGCGGAAGTCGGGATTGTTGGGAGGCTCACGCCTCGGAAAAGGCGATTATTTGTCGGTATCAGCGGTTATTAGAAGAAGATAATCTAAGCCAGCAAGCGGTTGACATCAAACATCTGGTCGCACTTGCCAAAAGCGGAGAGGTGCAAGCCGTCAAAGCACTCAAGCAGACTGCGAACTATCTGGGAATTGGTATCTCCAATTTAATTGTCGGTTTGAGTCCGCAAGCGGTTATTGTCAGCGGAATCATTGCCGAGGCCTGGGATATTATCGCCGATGAACTTTTTTGCATTGCCGAACGAAGTGTTCGCGGCGGCCTCCCGAAAACCATCTTGATGGCTTCTTCGCTTGGCGATTCACCGACATTAATCGGTTCCCTGAGTCTTGTTTTGGCAAAAAAATTCGGTTCTGCCAGTTAAATTGCAAAAATATTATTATTTAATAAGTGTTTCTTGACATTAGCTTAAATTTATATTAAAACTTTGTTGGCTCTATAAACAAACTAATTGATTTTTGGTAATCAGAAAAATTCGGTCAGTTCTATTTTTCCGATTGCTTGATTGGGCATTTTATTGAGACCACACCTGTTTCTTAGTTTAATAACTGATGTTACGCGGTTTTAGTTTTCAGCCATCGGAGATGGCGAAAGCGTGTAGCCCGTAGCGCGAGCTACGGGAATGATAACGATCATTGATTAGCTATCGGAGATAGCGACAGATTCCGCTTCTGTCACCCGTCTT
>JANPDZ010000728.1:0-2317 GCA_031431735.1 Acidobacteriota bacterium
CTCATCCCTCATCCTTCATCCTTCATCCCTCAGAGGGCTTTGACGATGAACAGCGTTCCGTCGTCGTCTAAGAATTTTCGTTCGGTAAAATCGGAGACGGCTTTGCGGATGAAATCGATCATCTCTTTCGCACTCAAATGAATTCCCGCGAGCGCGCTTTCGACAAGTCTTTCTTTGCCAAACTCTTCGCCGTCATCGCGCGCCGCTTCGGTGATTCCGTCAGTGTATAAAACCAACACCTGATCTTTCTCAAACTTGATAAAATGCTGGTGATAACGCATATCGGGGAACATTCCGAGCGGCAGATCGCCATAATCTACAAAACGATGTTCGCCGTCAGGCTTGATCAGCAGCGGCGGATTATGTCCGGCATTGGAAAAAACGAAGGTTTTGTTGGTCGCGTCCAGACTTCCGTAGATTGCCGTGATAAATTGATGCGATTCGATCGAATCCCACAAAAGATTGCTGACTTTCGAGAGTGCGATGTTCGGCGCATAGCCGATCTGCACTGCCAATCTCAGCGATGCCCGCAAAAATGCGGTCAGAAGCGCGGCAGGAATTCCTTTGCCGACGGCATCCGCCACGACAATTCCGATCTGGTCGTCAACAATTCTGACCCAATCATAATAATCGCCCGAAACTTCTTCGGTCGGGAAAATATACGCGCTGATGTCGAAATCTTTTATTCTCGGGTCGTGACCGGGGAGAAGTTCGAGCTGCACACGCCGCGCGATTTCGAGCTGCGCTTCAAGGCGTTTTTTCTCGACAACCTGTTCGTAAAGCTCGGCTTTTTCGATGATGATGGCAACCTGCGAAGCAAGCAGCAGCAATGTCTCTAAATCGTCATCCGTATAAGAATTGAGCGTATCGCTTTCAAGGTCGAAAACGCCGATCACCTTATCGTTTGAAATGATCGGCGCGACCATTTCAGAACGAGTCTGCTTGCGGGCGTGAAAATAGCGCGAATCCTCGTGAACATCGGGCGAGATCAAAGGTTTTCCGGTCTGCGCAACATATCCGATAAAGCCTTCGCCCATCTTGATTCGCGGTTCGACGAGCGCGAACGGAATTTTGTAGCCGCGTAGAGTTTTCGATTTAAAAATATACGGACTTTCATCGCTTTTATCATATTCAATCAGATAAATCCCCGCCGCGTCGTAAGGAATCAGCGAACCGAGCGTGTCCATCACAAGCGTTAAAACCTCGTCCAAATCGAGCGAACTGCTGATCTTTTTGGTGATGTCGAGAAGCATCCGCAACTTATCAACGGTTGAAAGGTGCTGGTCGGGCTGAGAACTTTTTTTATTAGGATCGGTCATTGGCTTTGTAAATGGTGAATTTTAAACCGTAACAGGCTTAGATTCAACAGTCTTTTTACGATTCACTGCCGACCAACACTGATTTTTTGTAATCATCCCAGAGACGCGAAATCTTCATTCGATATTCGACGAGATCGCGGCTGACGTTAAAATGCCGCGCAATCTGGCGCGAAGTTTTTCCCTGCAAGACAAAACGGCGCAAAGCAGAATATGGAACAAGTGCCGCCGCGCCGACCGAATAGGCTTCTTCCTCGATTTCGGCGTGATAATCGCGGGCAATCACTTTTCCCTCTTTGGTGACATTGGTAATCGCCAGACGTGACGGTTTATGACCGAGAAAAACGTGGCTGATTTCTTCCATCAAAGTCGCATTCTGCCGGTTTGCGCCGTGTGTCGGATTGAGGATAATTAATTTACTGCCATCGGGCAAAGCTTGAGAACACGCGCCGCCCGACCATTTATCTTTTGCATCTTCTAAAAGCTGCCGTTTGGTTTCTTCCGACAAAAGCGGTTCGATTTGCTCAAACGAAGCGACCAGAAGGTTTGCATATTTCGCCAATTCGAACGGATTAAGCTGTTCATCATCACGCTTTAATCCGGCAAATTCGCGCAAACCGATGGCTTTTATCTCGTAATTTCGGCCTTTATTTGTTGGCGGTAAGTTTTCGGTGTCCACTGGAGAAAGATTATACAACGATTTAAGATTTTGGTAATTTTTTGGATAAATTGAAAAAAGTACAACAAACTTCAGTTTGTTGTTGCCTGTCAGTTGGTTATGCTTCGTCGGGCAACAAACTGAAGTTTGTTGTACTTTTCGCACATCATTTTGTGGGATTTAATTTGGCTTTTTAATAATTATAACTGATGTTACGCGGTTTTAGTTTTCAGCCATCGGAGATGGCGAAAGCGTGTAGCCCGTAGCGCGAGCTACGGGAATGATAACGATCATTGATTAGCTATCGGAGATAGCGACAGATTCCGCTTCTGTCACCCGTCTT
>JANPDZ010000729.1:0-1657 GCA_031431735.1 Acidobacteriota bacterium
ATTTTCAAAGAACTACAAGTTAAAAATTACTTGCTAAATTGGCGAGAAAGTAGAAATGTGTCTAGTTTTGACTTGACACCGAAGCCGTCTTTATAGATGCGCTCCAGTCCTTAAAACTCATTACTGAGGCATTACGAATCAGATAAAGTTTTGCTTGACTAATCGCGCCAAGACGGCAATCATACAGAAAAAATGGATCGTCGGGTTGAAAATATTCCCGGTCAAATTTAATTTAAAACTATGCAACAACCAATTACCATGAAACACGCGATTGATAAAGTAATCGCCAAAATGAAAGGCATTATGTCTCGCCAAGAGATCGTCGCTGCCGTACTCAAACATTATCCGTCGAAAGCCAAAGACCCGGCTCCGTCCATTATGAACGATCTGCGCTGGCGCAGAGAGGTCGTGGCACTCGGCGACGGACAATACGCACGGGCTGATTTTGTTCTGGACGGCGCGAAGTTTCGCATCAAAGTTTCCGAAAAGGAACTTTCCTTCGGAAACCTTGATTCTTCCTGGTTCAGTTCATTCGATCTGGTGTTACTGCCAATTAACAGCCAATTTGCCGACCGGGACGGCGAAGTAATTCCGGTCGTCAAAAAAGGACTCGATGTTTCCCTGATTAAGGACGAACAACTTGATGAGGTAATCAATCAACTTGGAGAATCAATCAGCCGTGACCCGCTTCAGATGCTGACACTTTCATTGTTGGGGGAAGGACCGAACGCTGAAGAATATCTGGAAGTGGAAGAACTTGATGAAGCGCAACAAATTGCACTGCTCAAAGAGGAAATGAAAAAAACTCTTGCCCTGAAAGTCGAACGCCACGATTTCGGCGGTTTCTATAAAAAGCATCAGGTTAGAGCGGGTGATGCGCTGATCGTAACGATCAAACCCCGCGAGAAAACATACATTTTCGAGCACGAACCATCAGCACAAGCACAAACCTCTCTGATCGAAGATCGTGATGCGGAACTGCGCCAATTTATTCATCAAGCCATCAAACGAAATCAGCGCGAAGATGGGTACAGAGTCATCTTTCAGGCTTACGGAAAATTCCCCCGGCTCAAGGAATATCCAGGAAATCATTGGCTGGAGGTCGTTGAAAAGGACGACGAATTGCGTTTGATTAAATCCTTTGGTTCGCAATATGAGATTGCCTCAATAGATTACCGGATGTTGTTCGATAATTTCGGCGTAGATGAAGTCACCGAACAAAAACTGAAAAAACGCCTTACGAGTTTTGAACTGGAAGTCGAGGATTTTCTTGAACGCCTTGATGAAGAGCGGGATTCGGTAATCGAAGAACTGACCGGCAAATACGACGACGGCGGAGAGGACAACGTCATCAAAAAGGTGCCTGACTTCGACGACGACGAGGAGAAAACACAGGCTCACAACGAGCGTCTGATCAAAAAGTTTTTTGAAGCAAAAAAAAGCCGGGGCGAAAAAGCGGCAGACAGAAAAGCCGGCAGTGTTGATTGGCTGGCGAATTATCTGAGCGGCTATGAAGGATTGACGCTGGAATATGGTGATTTCGATAATGTGGAAGATTTTCTGTTCGATTACTATCCGTGCATAGTGATCGGAGCGAGGGCGGATCACGCCAAACAACTGGCGGCGGACATCCGCGAGTTTTACCGGTTTTTGGTCG
>JANPDZ010000730.1:0-3084 GCA_031431735.1 Acidobacteriota bacterium
GATAATTGACGCATGTTATTCAGCTTCGGCGGTTGAAAGTGCTGATTTCAAACCTGCTCCGATGAATTCGCGCGGTCTCGGTCAACTTTCCTACGACAAAGGAATGAGAATTTTGACCGCCACGCAAGCCGATAATGTTGCGCTCGAAACAAACAAAACACGGCAAGGTTTGTTGAGCTATGCACTGCTGCAAAATGGCTTAAACGATTTTCAAGCCGATTTCAAACCGCAAGACAACAGCATTGTGATGTCGGAATGGCTGAATTTCGGAGTCCAACGCGTGCCGCGTCTGTATCAAGAGGCAAATTCGGGACAAGTAAAAGTCGTGCGTGAAACAGTTGACACCGCCGAAACCGAAGTCCAACAAAAACAACGCGAAGAAAAAACTCAACAACCTTCGCTGTTTGATTTTTCGAGAAGAAAGCGAGAAGTAACGCTCGATAAACGAAGCGGAAGCGTTCCGACCAAAATTGTCGAAACTCCGTAAGAAGTTAAGCCAATATCAACGCCAACGCCGAATTCAACTCCAAAACCAACTCCAAACGGTTTCAATGGGCGCGTTATCAAATATGACACCGTTATCGTTAGAGCGGCTGACACTACGCAATCAGCGGAACTCGGCACGGTTTTGCGTAACGATCCAATCAAAATCGGACAGCAAAAAGGCGAATGGTATCGCGTTACGACAGTATCAGGATTAGAAGGCTGGATTCACGGAAATAGTCTCGAATATGTGAAATGAAAATGAATTTGCATTATACTGTAACTCGGCGCGGCTGCGATGTTGACCAGCCGCGAAACTTGGCAAAATCCGTGACGGTCGAATAGAATTTTTGTTTGATTTGGGTTATTTTTAAGCGGAACGATGAAAGCGCGTTCCGCTTTTTTCGCAAAATTGGAGTTTAGATGAACAAATATCAGGTTATTTGGTTGATAATCCGCCTTGTCGGCGTTTATTTTGCATATTTGACGCTGGTTTCTTTTTTGGGTTTGGTCGGTTCGATACCGGCACTTTTTACGCTGCCGAAAATTGATGTCGGCGCGAAAAACGCGAACGTCGCAGTGAATTCAAATCCGAGCATTCGGGTTCAGCCGATTTCGCCGAACGGCAATTTGAATGCGCCTGAAAGCACGGACAGTAAAGAAAAATCGAATGGCGAATCAATCACCGATAAATTCAAGGGCGAAAACGTCAAAATTTTTGTCTGGTTTCTTATTTTAACCGGCTTTTACGGCGCGGCGGCGTGGTATCTGCTTCGTGACGGCAGAGTTTTATACGATGTTTTGAACCGTGAAAAACCGCACGAAAATGCAAGCAAGGAAAAAGAATCGGAAGTTACTTCGCTGAATCTTTCTGACAAGCAAAACTAGCGCGGACTTGTTTCTCGGACACGAAGCGCCCGTAATGCGCGGAATGGAAATTTACAAAAATCGTCTGGTTTGTTATTCGATGGGCAATTTTGCGACCTACGGAATGTTCACGCTTCGGGCGGAAACTGCGCTGACGGCAATTTTTGAAATCAAGATCGCGGCTGACGGCAAATTTGTTAGCGGCAAACTCCACGCCGGAAAACAACCCGGCAGAGGCGGATCTGTTTGGGATTCGAGCGGTGAAGCAATTCGCAAAGTGCGCGAATTTTCAACCGCTGATTTCGGCGCGAACGCTCTGAAAATTGCCGATGACGGCAGTTTTACAAAATAAAAAGTGAAAAGACTGCAAAGATAAACACTCAAGTTTTTCAGCGGCTTTTTCACTTTTTTATCTTAAAATCCTATTCGACTTCATTACTGAGCGGCATAGTTCTTGCTTACTTGAAAATTATCAAATATTTTAAGATTTTTGCCTGTGCGCACACACGCGCACGCACAAAAGCAAACTTCCAAATAAGATTTGGCAAAAATGTTTTTTTTTCGAATGTGCGCGTGCGCGCGTAGGCAGATTTTCTTAGTTTTCAAAGCCCTTGCAATTTTTAGACCGCTTAGTAATGAGTCAAACTTAATCAAATTAACGAGAAGCTATCAAAAGTTTTAATTTCTCCGTCGGCATAACAAACGATTTTCCAGATCGAACTTGGCGGATGAAAAAAGCCTGTGCACTTCTGTAAAATTCAAATCTGCACAAAAGAGGACATGGATTATTTCTCGTCCTCTTTGTCTTTTTCGATTTGTTTTATAAGGCGCGTCGCGTGATTGCGGGCGATCAGCGGGATTCGTTCGTCGTTGCCGAGTTCCTTCAAAAACGGAATCAGCTGCGATGCGTCGGAAATCTCATTTCGCCTGATATAGGCATCAAGCAGATCCATCAGTTTCGGTGCTTCGAGCGGCTGATTGACCCGTGCGATGTTGATGTCAAACATCCAGATACATTGATTGCTGATCTTGCGGTATTCGTCAGCCAACCCTTTCGCGTCTTTGTTTTCCGTCCAATTAAATTTTGTCTCGCGCATCCGCCCGTCTTTTTTGACTGTTATTTTGATGTTGCCGAGATGCGAGTAATCCTTGAAATACTGATAATCTTCCGTCGAATCAATAAAATTGAGTGCCTTCAGCGCGGCGTTTATTCTTGCCAGCGCGTCAGCCGAAACCGCCAGCGGATCGGTGATCATCTCGTTGGAAATGCTTTTCATAAACGAGATCTTGCCTTTGCCGTTTTCGTCGTGTTCGATGAGAATTTTTGAAATGGTAAAGGCGGGCTGCGAGAATTCGTAAAAATAATTCGGCTCGTCTTTGGTCGCGGCAGAATTATTGTTTGAAGTATTTCCGCTCGTCGGGCGTTCATTTTTCTTGGTTGTTATTTTGACCGGTTCGGTTTCAATCTTTTGCGTCGGTGTCACTTGCGGCGCCGGCGTTAGCGTCGGTTTGACGTTCTTTTTGACCGGCTTTTTCGTTTGCGCAAAAAACGACATTGCCAAACCCGAAATTGTCATCGAAATTAAAATTGCAAATATAAATTTTTTCATCTCTCAAACTTAAAATGTAATCAATTTTCGATTACCGTAATTACTCCGCTTTTAGCTCGCGCAACCATCCGCGAAAATTTTTCAGCGAGATGCTTTGCCCCTTGGTTTGGCTTTGTTTCAAAAA
>JANPDZ010000731.1:0-15292 GCA_031431735.1 Acidobacteriota bacterium
AGTTCCGCATTTATGCGGTTTTAGTTTGAGTATTCAGATATTTAATTATTTACAAAACTTGAGTTTATGACACTCTAAGACCGCCTCAAGGCGGAACTACAAACATTTCACGAAATACCAGATAACTTAAAAATTGCTCTACTTAATTTCCTACCAAGCGGCAAAGTTCGCTGAGAGAGTTTAAAATTAAAAATCTAAACTCCGCAACCGGCTTCCAATAGTTTGACTTTGACGGCTTTGTTGCCTTTTACTTCATAAGCACCGGCTCCGCTACCCTCGTAATATTCCCAAAAAACGACCATTTCCATTTTGCCGTCACCATTTAGATCGGCAATCGCGGAGATTTCAAAACGGCTCGGCGCGCCGAATTCGATGTTCTTTTTCACATATTCTTCCGAAATCATTATATTCTGAGCCTTTCCCGCGACAACTTTTCTGAGCAAGACAAACGAATAATTATTGGCGGCAACTTGCGGCTGAATACTTCCGCCGTAAGAACTCGCCGTTAACAGAACTTCGTCAACGCCGTCGCCATCAAGGTCAACGCGGACGGCTTGTTCGATTGTTGCTTTGGCTTTCGGCAATCCCTTTAAGCGAAGAATGTCCGAAACAATTTTCAAATAAGTTTTATCGGTCAAACTTATCGGTTTCAACGCACGCGGGAGCGGATTCCAACTGACGCCGTTGCCGATGGCAACGCCTGTTCGGCCATCATTGTCAGCACGTTCCCGGTTAATACTATAAAAATCGTCGCAAGGCTCCCCCTCGGGAGCGTCAATCGTTAACACCAATTGGTAATCCTGCTTGCCGGTCAAATTATAAACCGAATAATTTGTTTCGCCTGTGAGCTTTTCAAAAGTCGTTTTTGCATCCAGATATTTACCCCTCTGCACGCCGCCGAGCAACCCGCCAACTTTCATATCGAGAATCGGTACGACTTTTTGTTGGGCAACTGTTGCCATCGAAAATAATATCGTGATCAGTATTGTTGTTAGAGTTTTCATTTTTTTTACCTTTCAAACACCGCAGTAATATGATAATACCTTGATTTCCACAGGCTTGCCGGCTTTTATTTCAAAAACCTTGAGCCAATTTTCCTCGTAACCGTAAGCCTCGACAATTATCTCCATTTTGCCGTCCCCATTCAAATCGGCAATTCCCGACAGTGAATATTCACCATCATAATAACCATTTGTTTTGGTAAAAAAGCTCCCATCAATAAATAGATTTTGTGTTTTTCCGCCTGTTGTTCTGCGAATCATTACAAACGAATAGCTGCCGACTTTTGCGTTTTGATTACCGTCTTCGGCGTAATGTTTGGCGACTAAAATAACTTCGTCCACACCATTGCCGTCCAGATCAACGCGAAATGCCTCTTTTATTTTCACAGGACTTTTCGACAACTTGCGAAGGCGTAAAACATCGGCAACCGCTTTTTTATTACTCGCGTCGGTCAAGCTGACTTTTTTTGGCTGACGCGGAATGATTTGCCAATCAGCATTTGTCCCGACCGACCGCCAGAGTCGCGCTCGCTTCGATTTGCGGTTCGACATAATAATTTTCTTCACAGACGCCCGGACCTTCCTTGATTTCGCCTAATGAAAAATTGCCTTTTTTACCGATCGTAAAATCAAAGAGCGAGTATTTTTGATCGTCTTTTAATTTTCCGAAGGTTGTTTTCGCATCCAGAAATTTGCCGTTTTCGACACCGCCGATCAAATTGCCGTAACTCACTTTTGGTACTGTGTCTGACTCGTTTTTTGCCAGAGAGACAATCGGCACAACCGTTTTCTGAGCCATTGCCAACATATTAAAACTTAATATAACTAAACTAATGACAATAACTTGGGCTAATTTATTTTTCATAAATTTATCTGGCGTCCTTAAAGAAAAAGAAGAAGAATGCCGCCGCGTGTTCCGGTTTGACATCTTTGGCGTAACCGATTGTGCTGCGGCTGCTGTTTTCGACCGTTCCATTACTGTTGACATAACCGAGTGTCGAACGGCTTGAATTTTCGACTGTTCCGTTGGAATTTATGTAACCGATCGTCGAACGGCTTGCATTCTCGACCGTGCCGTTTGAATTGATGTAACCGATCGTGCGTCGGCTGCTGTTTTCGACGCTGCCGTTACTGTTGATATAGCCGATGGTCGAGCGGCTCGAGTTTTCAACTGTTCCGCTCGAAGAAATATAACCGATTGTTTTACGGCTCGCGTCTTCGATGATCTGCGCGGAAACCGATACACCAAAACAAATCAGAACGAGGCTGATTGTCAATAAATTTCTTTTTCTAAACATATTTTTGTTAAATATTCCAAATTTCGGGTTATCAAAAATTATTTTATTTGCCCGCGAATAAACGCGAAACAACGCTAAAAAAGGGAGAAAGCCGATGTGTATCTGGTCATCAAGGAGAGACGCATTTGCTCAACAGAATGCGCTGCTGACCAAACATTTTTCGCAGCTTTTCGCGTTTATTCGCGGGCAAAATTTATTAAACCTTTGTCATCGGCAACTTGCGTTAAATAGAATCCGGCACATATAAAAAAACTGCTTCGACACCTGCGCTGGTGTCGCGTGAACTCGATGAATTGCCCGTCAAATACCAATCCGTCAAACTTTTCCACTCGATTTTCCCGACATTGACCGGTGCCGGGTTATAAACCAAAAACATATGGCCAAGCCCCGGAAACCACATAATTCCGGCAATCACGACAATATGAGTCTTTCCGTTGACCCAGAGCGGCCCATATTGTTTGAGCCAACCTTCGATTGTTTCGACGGTTGGTGTCATCGGCGGAATTGCCTCCAGCCCGAGACGTTTTGCCATCTTTATTATTTGCGGATTTTGTAATCCTTTATTGTCATCTCTTATTTTTTGACATTCGGCATCAAGTTCAGGCGGAATCAAACTTCCGATTGATTGCTGTCTTTGATCCATTTTCCACGTGATCAACATTTGTGCGCTGGCATACCAGCAACTCATATTTAAGCCTTGCGGTATCAGCGTCATTCCCTGCACGATATAAGCCATTTTTTGTTATCCTCCAAATCCGATTCAATTTTCAGACGGTGATTCCGTTTTGCTTTTGCCAAAGAAGCGATACGCGAAATGGATAACCAGCCAGATTCCTTCTAAGATAAAAATGGCTAAAATTCCCCAATTTACAATTACTGAATTTCCCCAAAAGAAATTCAGGCAACTGAAAACAAATTCCAATAAAACAATCGCCAAAATAAATCCCCAATTGCCAAATAAACGATAGGCGAAATACAAAACTAACCCAATTGCCGCCACAATCAGCATTACCAAACCTTCTTTTTTATAATCAACCTGCGTGAGCAGCCAAATTATTAAAAGCAAAGACAAAACTGCCGCGACAATTCCAAACGGCGCGGTAAATTTGGCGGACGGCGCATCAGAACGAAAACGAAAAACCGGCAAAGAAGCGCAAGTTGCCGCGTAAACGAGCAGTCGCGTGATTGTCGCAATCGTCAAAGCCGTAACAAATGATGTTTGAATTGTGAAAACAAAAATCACGACCGATGTTAAAGCGAGCGAAACGTACGGCGTTTTAAATTTTGCGTGTGTCTTTGCCAAAACCGATGGCAATTCCTTTTGTTCAGCCATCGCAAACGGAATCCGCGAAGTCGCTAAATATCCGCCGTTGAGATTTCCAAGTATCGAAACGAGCGCACCGATAGCGATAAAAGATGCGCCGAAACTTCCCATAAACTTCCCTGCCGCATCTGCCAAAGGTGTTTTGGAATCAGCTAATTCGGGCAAAGTTCCGATGGCAACAATTTGAATGATGATAAAAAGCACGGCGCAAAAACCTACCGCAATCAGCAAAGCGTATGGAACATTTTTTTGCGGGTCTTTCGTTTCGCCCGCCGGAATTGCCGCCGCTTCAAAACCAACATAGGCGTAAATTAAAAGCAACACTGCTTCAGAAAATTTACCGTATTCGGGCGTTGTGCTAAATACGAAATTCGCCGGCTCAATAAAGACAATAAAAAACATTCCGATTGCTGCGAAAATCAACAACGGCACGAGCTTTCCAACCGTGAAAATATTGGTCATAATTGCCGATTGGCGGACACCAAGAAGATTGACGACCGTTAAAACCAAAATGATAAAACTTATCAAAAAGATGCGTAAATAGCCCTCATTAGCGGACGGAATAGAAAATCCGAAATATCTCAGAAGAAGATAATTTATCCCTGGCACAAATAATTCGAGATAGATCAAAAACAAATTACAATTGGCAGCAAAAGTCGTTACGCGGACAATCCAGTAAAGCCACCCGACTTCAAAACCGACGACCGAGCCGAATGCTTCTTTGGCATAAAGATACATTCCACCTGTTGTTTGAAAACGGCTGGAGACTTCGGCAAAACACAACACGATAAAAGCGATAATTATCGCACAAGCAACAAACGCCAAAAGACTGTAACTGCCAATCAAAGCAGCAACTTTTGAAGGCAAGCCAAAGATCCCCGCGCCGATAATCAGATTTATCGTAATCGCCGTCAAATCCCAACGACCGATGCCGCGAACTAATTTTTCGTCAGACATTTATTTATTTTTCCACGCTTTTTTAGAAACTGCTTTTCGTTTATACTCTGAAAAACCACTTTCTGCAAAGACTTTAAGAGGAAAATTGAATGAAAACTATTGTTACCGCGCTTTTTTGTCTGGTCTGCCTTACTACAAATGCGCAGAGCCAAAAAAAATCAAAGGAATTTAAGATTCCGGCGGATTACAAACCGCTCGTAACGGAAAACTCGCCCGCGCTTTCTGCGCTTTTGAACGCGGCGGTCGCTGAAACGCTCGAAAAATTCGCGTCAAAGAATCTAAAGGCTGAAAATATCGCCGTCACCTTGATTGATCTGCGCGAAGCAAACTATTTGAAAACGGCAAACGTGCGCGGCGAAGAAAAAATATATCCCGCATCAGTCGTCAAGATGTTTTATATGAACGCGCTCGAACGCTGGCTCGAAGACGGGCGCGTGAAAATGTCGCCGGAACTCGAACGCGGTTTGAAAGATATGATCACTGTTTCGTCAAACGAAGCGACACAATATATTTTGGACGTTTTGACCGGAACGTCGAGCGGCGCGGAAATGCCCGCCAAAGAATTTGAAAAATGGTCTGATAAACGCAATATCGTTAATCGTTTTTATCAGGCGCAGGGTTATCAGAACATCAACGTCAATCAAAAAACCTTTTGCGAAGATGCTTACGGCATCGAACAGCAGTTTCGCAATTATAAAGGCAACAACCGCAATATGCTGACGACCAACGCCGTGGCGCGCCTTCTGACCGAAATTGTTTTGGGCCGCACGAACACACCTGAACGAACCAAGATAATGATGGATCTGATGCGGCGCGATTGGGAAGCGCAGATCGGCAAAACCGAAGACCGCGAATTTATTTCCTACGCGCTCAAACCCGGAACAAAACTCTGGACCAAAGAAGGCGACACGAGCAAAACGCGCCACGATGCTGCCTACATCGAAACGCCCGACGGATTGAAATTCGTGATCGTCATCTTTACCGAAAACTTTTCCGGGGAACGAGATATTATTCCGACTATCGCGGCGAAAATTTTAGATAATTTGGGGAAGATTAAATGATTTTTTGAAGTTGTGCTAGAATAAAAATCCACTCAGAGAAAAAGCTATGACAGAAAATCAATTTAGAGAAATGATGGACAAAATGACGAAATGCGTCAGCGGTGTCCAACGTCTTGAAAAAGGACAAGCTAGACTTGAGAAAGATGTTTCAGAACTCAAACAAGATGTTTCAGAACTCAAACAAGACGTTTCTGTTCTTAAACAAGACGTTTCAGAACTCAAAGCAGGTCAGAGTAGATTGGAAAAAGAAACTCAGACAATCGGCAAAGTCATAGAAATTTTAGCAGATGATTCGATTAGAACTCGTGCCAGAGTTGCTATTTTGGAAGACCAACGAGAACTGTCAAATTAATTTCCAATATTTATGAAAAAGTTATTTTTTGTTGTTGCCATTTTACTATTTGTCGGTAATTCTTTCGCACAGAACACTTACCAAAAACCGCCGAAGGAAATCGAAGATGTTTTGAACGCGCCTTCGATTCCGTCAACGTCCGTTTCGCCTGCGAAGGATAAGATTCTTCTGCTCGAAACGCTTCGCTATCCGCCGATCTCCGAGCTTGCGCAACCGATGCTGCGGCTCGCCGGAATTCGGATCAATCCGAATACCAACGGACAGCATCGGCAGTTTTATGCCGTCAAACTAACGCTCAAAAACATCGCCGACGGCAAGGAAACGTCCGTTATTTTGCCGCCAAACGCGCAAATTATTTCGCCGACGTGGAGCGCAGACGGACAATATATCGCGGTCGGAAATATTACGCCGACCGGAATTCAGCTGTGGGTTATTGACACGGCGACGGCGAAAGCGGCGCAGATTAAAAACGTTCAGGTCAACACCGCTTTCGGCGGATTTTATTGGATGCCCGACCAGAAATCTTTGATCGTTAATCTCGTTCCCGCCAATCGCGCAACCGCGCCGCAGTATCAAAATCTCGTGCCAACTTCGCCGAACATACAGGAAACAGCCGGCAAAAAAGGTGGTGTGCAGACGTTTCAAGACCTTTTGAAATCGCCGAATGACGAAAATCTTTTTGAATATTACGCGGCCTCCCAGATTGCCGTCGTCAGCCTTGACAGCAAAGTCAAAACCATTGGTGAAGCCGCGATTTTCGATACAATTGATATTTCCCCTGACGGAAAATATGTTCTGACTTCGCGCATCAAACGTCCGTTTTCGTATCTATTCCCGTTTAATCGTTTTCCGAAGGAAGTCGAAGTTTGGGATTTAAGCGGAAAGATGATTTACAAAGTGACGAGTTCGCCGCTTCAAGATAATTTGCCCGTCCAAGGCGTGACAACCTCGCCGCGAAGCTATGCGTGGATTCCGACCGAAGCCGCGACATTGATGTGGGCGGAAGCCTTAGACGGCGGAAACCCGAAAACGAAAGCCGATTACCGCGACAAACTGGTGATGATCGCCGCGCCGTTTTCGGGCGCACCAAGAGAAACTGTGAAAATCCAACAACGCTATCAAGGGCGAATCTTCGGCGAAAAAGACGGTTTGATGATTTTCTACGATTACAACCGCGACACCGAACACCGCCGCCTTTTCTCGATTGATTACCGAAGTGCGTCCGCGCTGAAACTTATTTCAGATTTGAACACCAACGACCGCTACGGCGACATCGGTCAACCTGTGACAAAGCGTTTACCGAACGGTTACAGCGTGATGCAGCAAAACGGCGACGGGATATTTCTTACCGGACAAGGCGCATCGCCCGACGGCGACCGCCCGTTTTTGCGGACGATCAATCTGAAAACGATGAAAACCGATGAAATTTTCCGCGCCGATACAACTTCGTATGAAAGTCTTGTCGCTTTGCAGAATGCTGACGGGACACAATTCCTGACGCGAAGAGAATCAACAACCGAACCGCCGAATCTGCATCTACATCAGGTTTGCCCGCCGAATACCAACTGTCTCGCGGTTTTTGACAGAAAAATTACTGAATTTAAAGACCCGACACCGCAACTGCGCGGCATCACGAAAAAGCTTGTCAAATACAAACGCGCCGACGGCGTTGATTTATCCTTTACGCTTTATCTGCCGCCGAATTACAAGGAAGGAACGCGTCTGCCGACCGTCGTTTGGGCGTATCCGCTCGAATTTACCGACGCTTCGACCGCCGGACAGGTTTCCGGTTCGACCAATCGGTTTACGCAGATCGGAGGAATCTCGCATCTTTTCTTTCTTCTGCAAGGCTATGCCGTGCTTGACGAGACGACGATGCCGATCGTCGGAAATCCTGAAACGGTCAACGATACTTTTATTAAACAGATCGTTGATTCGGCGCAAGCCGCGATTGATAAAGCGGTCGACATGGGCGTTACCGACCGCGACCGCGTCGGTGTCGGCGGTCACAGTTACGGCGCGTTTATGACGGCAAACCTTTTGGCGCATTCCGACATTTTCCGCGCCGGAATTGCGCGTTCGGGCGCGTATAACCGCACATTGACTCCGTTCGGCTTTCAATCGGAACGCCGCACCTTCTGGGAAGCCAAAGAACTTTACGCAAATGTTTCACCGTTCTTTTTCGCCGATAAGATCAACGAACCCGTCTTGATGATCCACGGCGAGGCGGACAACAATCAGGGCACTTTCCCGATTCAATCAGAACGGCTTTTCGCGGCGATCCAAGGCAACGGCGGCACGGCGCGCCTTGTGATGCTACCGCTCGAAGCACACGGCTACGCAGCCAAAGAATCAACCGAACACACGCTTTTTGAAATGGTCAATTGGTTCGACAAATACGTCAAAAACGCCAAACCGCGTTAGCGAAACGGGCTGAATTAAAAAACTTTGCCCGCGAATAAACGCGAAAAGACGCGAAAAAGAAAAAGATTTTTATTTCGCGTCTTTTCGCGTTTATTCGCGGGCAAAATCTTACTTACCTTTCAACGATATTGCGCGGCGAGTTCCGCCCGATTCGTTTTTTCGTAGAGCGTGGCAAGCCTTGATTTTGCCAAAACGGTGCGCGGATTTTCGGTGCCTTGCGATGTTTTCAGACTTTCATAGCTTTCCGTTAGAAGCGGTTCGGCTTCGGCGTAACGCTTTTGAGCTGTCAAACATTCACCGAGTTCGCTGTTTGCCAATGCAATCCCAAAATTTTCTTTCGGTAGTGAATCGATTCGAATCTTTAAGGCTTCGCGCAAAAAAGGTTCGCCCTCTTTGGCTTTTCCGGTGCGCGTCAAAGCCAAACCGACATTATCAAGAGTGGCAATAAAATCCGAAGCATTTTCCAATTTCAGTTTGCGTCCTATGGCAATCGCTTTATTTCCTTCGACGATTGCCTGGCTATAATCTGCTTTGGAAAAATAGGCAATACAGAGATAAACATGTGATTCAAACGAAGAAAACGATTCACCTTGTTTTTGAAAGAAAATAATGTCTGCTTCACGCATAATGCCGATACCATTGTCGTAATCTTTTTTTGTCACGAGAAGCAAACCAAGATTGAGTAATGCCACGGCAAGTCGCACCTCATAACGCGAAGACAGTTGGCGATAGATTGCAACGGACTGGCGATAGGTCGCTTCCGCCCCGACCAAATCACCTGAAAACATTTGCGCCCGTCCAAGCGAGATGAGTGTGTAGGCGGAATCGGCATTATTCTCTCCTAAAAGTTTGTCAGACATCGCAACCGATTCTTCCAGCAAGGGTTTAGCCTTTTCAAACGCCGCTTTCCTGACATAAAGCTCGCCTAAAACAGCAAGCGCAAGAGCAAGTTCTTTGTTTCCTGCCGATGAAAGTTTTCGCTCTGTTTCAATCGCTTTAGTCAAAAGTTGTTCCGATTCGTCAAATTTTGCCTGATCTAAAACCGTTGAACCTAGATAAATCATACACGAGCTGGTCGCTTTATTTTCTTCGCCGTATAGTTCCGAATTTAATTTCAAACTTTGGCGGAGCGTCTTTTCGGCTTCATCCATAAGACCAAGTTGGTAATAGGTTTGTCCGATGGTCAATAATGCCTGCGCTTTCAATTCGGTTTGATTGCCAAATTTCGTATCTATGTTTTGCACGGCATCGTTTAAGACTTCGATAACCTTTGCATCTTTGCCTTTTTCTTCGGGCGAAGCCGCCGAAAGTATGCTCTGCAAAAAACTATTGATTTGTTCGGCTTTTGCTTGCGCCTGTTGCGCCTGGTCGCGTTCATGCGCCGCCACCCGCGATTGCCAACCGGTTGTAATCAACCCCGCAAGAACGGCAATCAAGACCAATGATGCGGCAAACACGCCAACTCTGTTTCGTTGAATAAACTTTTCAGTGCGATACCGAAATGTGTTGGGACGCGCCGCCACGGGTAAACCTTTCAAATGTCTTTCGATGTCTTCGGCAAAAGCTTCGACCGATTTGTATCGCCGTTCCGGTTCTTTTCTAAGTGCCATCAGCGCGATATTGTCCAAATCGCCCTTTAATTTCGGATTTCGGATTGCGGATTGCGGATTTGCCGAGGGTGGCGGCGGCTCAAACGTCGTGACGGTTTTGATGATCTCTTCCAAACTTTTGCCTTCAAATTGAAACGGACGCTCCCCCGTCAGCAATTCATATAAAACGATGCCTAAACTATAAATGTCGGAAGAGGTCGTGATCGGTTCGTTTTTCAATTGTTCGGGCGAAGCATATGCCGGGGTGAGTGCGCGAAAAGCCGTCTGCGTTTGTTCGGTGTCGTTCGACAAATTCTCGTCAATCAGTTTTGCCAAACCAAAATCGAGCAATTTCGGTTCGCCTTCTTTCGTGACCAGAATATTTGAAGGTTTGATGTCGCGGTGAACGGTTAAATTTCGATGCGCGTAAGCAACTGCCGAACAGACTTTCAAAAACAATTTCAGCCGTTCTTCAAGTTTCAGATTTTCGCGTTCCGCAAATTTCGTGATCGCTTCGCCTTCGATATATTCCATCGCCAAAAACGGCAAACCGTCGTCGGACACGCCGCCGTCAAGCAATTTAGCGATGTTCGGATGATTGAGCGTGGCGAGAATCTGGCGTTCGCGTTTGAAACGGCTGATAAGTTCGCTTTCGGCAATTGCCTGGCGAATGATCTTGATCGCGACCTTTTGTTCGAATTCGCCGTCCGAGCGTTCCGCCAAGAAAACTGCGCCCATGCCGCCCGCGCCGATTTCGTGGATAATTTTATAATTGCCGAAATGTTTTTCCGTCTGATTTGCGCCGGTTGTGAAAACTTCGCCGACCTCAAAAGCAGGTTTTTCGATAAAATCTTCGATTTCTTCGTGCGAGGCAAGCAAAGATTCGATTTCTTGGCGCAAATCGGAATCATCGGCGCAAATTTCGTCTAAAAACCCGGTGCGATCGCTTGCGTCTTTTTCCAAAGCCGCGAGAAATATTTCCTTGACGTTGTGCCAGTTTTTTTCATCCATCGCCGTTCAATTGTTTGTAGTCCCGCCTTCAGGCGGCGCATCGTTTGCCTTTTAATTTGATTAATTACCAGCGTGAAGCCGCCTGAAGGCGGAACTACAAACTTTTTATTTCGCGGAAAAGCCAGGTTTTCGCGACCGTCCATTCGCGTTTAACGGTCGCCGGAGAAATCTTCAAAGCGTGGGCGGTTTCCTCGATCGTCAATCCGCCGAAAAATCTGAGTTCAACGATTTTCGATTGTGTTTTGTCGAATTTAGCCAATTTTTCGAGCGCGTCGTCAAGCGCGATCAGATCAACTTCGCGCGTGTTTTGACTAGGAAAACTGATCGCTTCATCGAGTGAGAGTTTCTGCCCGAAATCGCGCTTTTGCGCCTTTTTCTCGCGGGCGTGGTCAACCAAAATGCGCCGCATCACGTTTGCCGCGACCGCAAAAAAATGAGCGCGATTCTGCCAACTTACTTTTTCCCAATCAACAAGGCGAATATACGCTTCGTGCACAAGCGCAGTTGCTTGAAGCGTATGCTCGGCTCGTTCGTTTTGCAGATAACTGTGCGCGAGTTTTCGCAGTTCGCCATAGACGAGCGGCAAAAGCTCTTCGGGAGCTTTCCCGTCACCATCGTTGATGCGACTAAGCAAAATTGTTACGTCAGATGAATCGGGCATAAATACGATAATTTCTCATAATTTACAAACATTATACGACAACGCGAAAAAAAATCTATTTTTTTTTGAGCCAATTTACCAAACTTTTCCGCTTTGTAGGGTGAAGAGAAATTCCGAAGGATTTTTCTTCACTTGAAAACGCAAATTTTCTTTTGAAATTTGGAGAAAAATACGGCAATTATAAAAATTAACTGATAGGAGAATAATAAAGATGATAAAAAAAATAAGTGTTTATTTCGTAATGTTGACAATGGTATTACTTTTGACGAGTGCCGAGCTATTCGCACAGACCCGCATACGATTTGCCAAAGGACGAAGTTCGGCAACCATCACCGGAACGATTCCGGCAAAATCAAACCGAACTTTCGTGGTCGGCGCAAGATCGGGACAAATGGCGCGGGTTTCGGTCAATCAGCGTAGTTTGAGTATCTTTACCAACGAAGCTCCAAAAGGCGAATCTGGCAGTTCGAGTTTTGAGACCTACTCCGGCAACAACGAGTTTGGAATATATAATCCAACCAACCGTCCGATCAGATATACAATGACAATTTCAATTCGGTGAAAACCCGAAATTTCATCGAAAGAGAAAAAAGTGCGAAAGGCGATTTGCCCGACGCACTTTTTTTACAGCCAAATAAAAAAATCGTTTTTTTTGAGCCAATTTCTTAAATTTTTCCGCTTTGTAGGGCGGAGATATAAATTTCGCCTGAAAAGGGCAAGCAGATTTTACAAAAAGAGAAGGAGTAACATTATGATTTCGAGCAAATTTTTCAGCCAATTTAATTTTGGCAAAACAATTACGGTAGTTTTTTTCGCAATAACATTTTGTCTCGGCGTTTTTGCCCAAGTAGGCGAATTGGACACGACTTTCGGGACAAGCAATACGGGGATTTATCAAGACCCGTTTCCGACCTTGCCGCTGCCGGCGGATCCGGTTGACCGCGCCCGTTATTTCGGAGTCAGCGAAGTTCTCGCCAACGGCAAAGTTATCGTCGCGGGAAGCGCAACCAAATGCGCACCGTCAAATTGTGTCGACGATTTCCTCGTGCGTCGTTTGAATGCCAACGGCACGGCGGACGGATCTTTCGGCACGGGCGGCGAAGTCCGCACTACTTTTTTTCGTTTTGGCGCGGGCGTTGGGCAGCAGTCGGATTCGCCAACCTACGCGATGAAGGTGCAGCCGGCGGACGGCAAAATTATCGTCGCCTCGTTTTGTCGAAATATGGGCGTAGTCAACCCGAATGACAATTCTTTAGGCAACGATTTGTGTATGATTCGCTATAACGCCAACGGCACGATTGACCCGAGTTTCGGCGGCAATACCCTTATTGCTTACGGCGGTAACGCCAATTTTCCGCCGACGACTTACACGATGGAAGCGGGGTATGTTTTTACCTTCACGGGAACAAACTCTATCAATCCGCTAGTAGCTCAAGGTTCAGGCGGAACGCCGGTTAAAATTCAGATTGCGCCGGATGGCAGAATTTTTGTTTTCGGCAATCAAATGGTGAATCAAATTCGGTGAAAATTATTGAACTTCCCTGACTTCAAAAACCGTGTCCATATCAATTGGAAATGCCCTGTTTAATGATTCACGCGGCATCTTAAATTCAAGTCCGTTCGAGACTAACTTTTCGGCTTGCGCAACACTCACCGGTTTGGAAAATAAATAACCTTGTCCGAACTGACAGCCGAGAGATTGCAGTTGTCTTAATTGTTCTTCGGTTTCGATACCTTCGGCGACGGCTTCGAGATGTAGATTTTGCGCGAGCATTAGAATTGTCCGCACAATCTCGCCGTTTTTCTTATCCGAATCCATTTTGTTGATAAATGAACGGTCAATTTTTAAACGGTCAAAAGGAAAACGGTGCAGATAGCTCAAAGACGAATAACCAGTGCCGAAATCATCGGTTGAAAGCGAAATACCGAGCGCGGAAAGATCGTTGAGAACGTTGAGCGCAATTTCGCTGTGTTCCATAACCATCGTTTCAGTTACTTCCAGATTCAGATAGCGCGGTTTAATTCCGGTTTTCGCCAATATTTCCCTGACCTGGGCGGTTAATGCCGGATGCATTAATTGTTTAGCGGATAAATTAACGCTGATCGAAAGCGGTTTTAAGCGCGGAAAAAGATTTTGCCAGACACTGATTTGACGACACGCCTCTTCAAGAACCCATTTGCCGATCGGAATAATCAAGCCCGTTTCTTCCGCCACGCCGATAAAATCATTTGGGGCAGTCAAACCGTTTTCGGGATGTTGCCAACGTATCAGTGCTTCGAATTCCTCGATCTCGCCCGTGTTAAGATTAACGATTGGCTGATAAAAAACCCTGAACTCATTGCGGTCGAGAGCTTTCCGTAAATCGTTTTCGACCTGCAAGAGATTTATATTGCGGGTGTGCATCGCGTGGTCGAAAATCTCGTAACGCGCTTTACCCGAATCTTTTGCCCGATACATTGCCGTGTCGGCATCGCGTAGAAAATCTTCGGGCTGACGGGGAAGCTCATCCGAAATAATGATACCGATACTGGCCGACGTGAAAATTTCGTAATTATCAACCTTGAACGGTTCGGTCAAAGCGTTTTGAATACGTTCGGCAACCCGCATGACATCTGAATTTTCGCCTGACCTATTTAATAAAATCGTGAATTCATCGCCGCCCAGACGCGCCACCACATCCCACGGACGGATGCAGGTTTTGAGACGTTTCGCAATCGCCATCAATAGTTTATCGCCGACAACGTGACCAAGACTGTCGTTGATAAGTTTAAAACGGTCAAGGTCGAGAAATAAAATGGCAAACCGATAGCCATTTTCAAACTCGGCGCGTTCAATCGCCGCTTCGAGATGATTCATAAATTCGGCGCGGTTCGGCAGACCGGTCAGCGTATCGTGCAGGGCATAGTACCGTAATTTCTCTTCAGCCCGAACCCGTTCGGAAATATCACGAAAACTGCACACGCGTCCAACCGGTTTTTCTTCCAGATAATGCGGCTGTGAATATCGTTCAAAAACCCGTCCGTCCTTAAACCTTATGATCGTCAAACAAGTTGAGAGCGGATCTGCAAAAAGCCGGACGGTTTCCTGCTCAAATTTTTTCGGCTCTTTTAATTGCGGTTTTATATGATCAAGTATTATCGCGATGCTTTTTTGATCAATGATATGCGGCGGTATCCGCCACATTTCGAGAAACTTATTGTTATTAACAACAATTTCGCCTGTCGTATTTATCACGACAATGCCGTCGTTTGATGATTCAAGTGTCGAGGTCAGCAGCGAAACTGTTTTGTGCAGCGAGATTTCGGCACGTTTGCGCTCGGTAATGTCGCGGGCAACACCTTGCACGCCGACCGGTTTTCCATCCTTGAAAATTAATCGTGTGCTGAGTTCGAGCGAAACACGTTGACCGGTTTTGGTAATAATCTCGAGTTCGTAGGTGATCGGCACTTCCTCGGTAATTTTGCGGGCGATCATCTGTCGTGCCTTGTCCAGATATTCCGGCGCAACAACCTGTGCGATGTTAATTGTTCCGTTCACCGCTTCCTGGCGAGTGTAGCCGGTGATTATCTCGCCGGCGCGGTTGAGCGATGTAAAAAATCCCCGAAGGTCGTGC
>JANPDZ010000732.1:0-2617 GCA_031431735.1 Acidobacteriota bacterium
AAATTGTCCGACAACATAAAGATGCGTCCGCATTGCGCCGTAATTATCGTTGTAAAATGCTTTGACATCTTCGAGTTTGTAGTTTTTGATGACCTCTTCCGAAGCAAAGATCTCGCCGTATGGATGATTTGGGAAAATAACTTTTCGGAATTTTTCGGCGGCAATCGTTCCGGCTTGCACTTTGGCGATTGTCACTTCGCGAATCTTGTTGGCGCGGATCGTTTCCAGATCTTCCGCCGCAAATTTCGGATTCAAAATGACATCTGCCATCAGCGTCAGAAAGCGCGTATCGAATTCCGAAAGAACTTCGCCGCCGACGGTTGTTTTGTCGGTTGCTGCGCCCGTAAAAAGACTTCCGCCCATATCGGCGGTTTCACGCGCAATGGCTTCGGCCGAATGCGATGGCGTGCCTTCTTTCAAAAGCGACGCGACCATTTCGGAGATCCAGCGTTGTTCCGCCTTTTCATTCAGGCTTCCGGCGCGAATATTGGCAACGATCTGCACCTTCGGAACAGAACCGTAAGGCACGAGCGTAATGCGCATTCCGTTTTTTAAGCTGTAAGTTTCAGCCGCCGGAAAAACAAACGCTTTCGGCGGTCCGCCCAACGGCGGCGTTTCTTTTTGCGCGAAAAGATTTAATGCAAAACAACTAATCAATAATATTGCAATAACAAAATTTACCTTTTTCATAATCTTTTTCCTCAATCTCTTAGCTCGCGGATGCGAGCGGAAGCATGTAGCCCGTAGTGCAAACTACGGGAATGCGCGTCAACAAAATTTCAAGCTATCGAATGATAGCGACAGTAAAATTCATCTCCATAAATATTTTTCATCAAATTCGATTCCCGCTTTTCGCAATAAATCTTTGAATTCCTCTTCAAAACTGATTTTTTTGTGGTGTTCTTCCTGATTTTGAATATATCGCCTGACAATTTCGATCTGAGATTCGCCGATCGTAAATCCGCCGTAACCATTTTGCCATTCAAATTTCGGATGAATTTCTCGCTTTGCCCAATTTGTGACATTCGGCTTTAATTCCTGCAAAAATTTCGGAACGCCCAAAGTCGGTTTTAATTTAACGAGCAGATGAATGTGATCTTCAATACCGCCGATTTCCAAACAAATTCCGCCGATTCCGCGAATTGTGCCACCAATATAATCGTAAAGACGCGATTTTGATTCTTTCGCGATAAACGGGTAGCGTTCTTTCGTTGAAAAAACGATGTGATACAGAAAATTTGTATATGTATGCGGCATTTCCGATTTCTGTCGCTATCTTTCGATAGCTTTATTGTTTGTCTTGACGTTTTCCCGTAGCTTGCGCTACGGGCTACATGCTGTTACCCGCTACGCGGGCTTTTTATGATTTTAATTTATCCTGATTTCTCCTTATTATTCGCCCGTTTTGCTCGTTTTTTCGGGATTCACAATAACGACGGTGCGGTTTGTTTTCCGTAAGTATTCTTTTGCCGTGTCTTGAATGACCTTTGGCGTGACTTTGCGGAAATTGTTTTCGATCTGGTTAATTTGTTCCGGCTTATCGTCAAATAAGGCAAAGCTCGCTAACAGGTCGGCGCGTCCAAAACCGCCGAATTG
Source organism: Acidobacteriota bacterium (assembly GCA_031431735.1). GTDB lineage: Bacteria > Acidobacteriota > Blastocatellia > Pyrinomonadales > Pyrinomonadaceae > JAFDVJ01. The sequence goes on from JANPDZ010000732.1 coordinate 1,597, forward strand.
CTGCATCGTGTCATACAAACCCGAACGGAGTTTGACAAGTGCGCGGTCAATTTCGGCTTGCGAAACGCCTTTTGTTTGAATCTGTTCGATGACCGCATCGGTCGCCGCAAGGATTTCTTGCGGTGTGAACTTATCGTCGTGGATCATATCAACCGCAAAGAGCATCGGACCGTTGTAATTGAACATATTTCCGAGATAATTGATACCGCCGCTCAAACCGCTCGTGTATTTTTTGTTTTTGACGAGTTCCTGATAGAGCCGGCTGTCTTCGCCTTCGATTAAAATTTGATCGAGCAAGCCCATCGCATAATATTCTTTGCTTCCGCGTTTCGGCATTTGATAACCAAAGCCGATTGCCGGTTTATTGGCGAGCTTATCGCCACGCGTGACAGTTTTTTCCTGTTCCTGACGCGGCTCGGAAATGTCGGGCTGCGGTTCGGCTTTCTGTGAAGGAATGCTGCCGAAATATTTATTGACCCAAACTTTCCCCTGCGGTTCTTCAAAATCGCCTGTCACGACCAGAACGGCATTTGAAGGCGTGTAATATTTGGTCGAGAAATCTTTCGCGTCCGCGAGCGTCGCGGCTTCGATGTCTTTCAGATCGCCGTAGAAATTATGCGAATTATACCAATTGGTAAAAGCCGCCATCGGCAGATCGATCCACGGAAAAGTTCCATAAGGCTGATTGAGGACATTGACCTTTACTTCGTTGCCGACAACGCCTTGCTGATTTGTCAGATTTGCCTGCGTAATGTCCAAACCCTTCATTCGATCGGCTTCCGCCCACAAAAGTGTTTCGAGTTTGTTTGACGGCACGACGGCGAAATAATTCGTGAAATCAAAACGCGTCGAACCGTTAAGAACGCCGCCGTTTGATTGAACGAGCTTGATATATTCCATTTTGCCCATATTGCGCGAGCCTTGAAACATCAAATGCTCGAAAAGATGCGCGAAACCCGTGCGGTCTCGCGGTTCGATGCGAAAACCGATTCCGTAATAAACCGCGACCGTCACGAGCGGC
>JANPDZ010000733.1:0-3718 GCA_031431735.1 Acidobacteriota bacterium
TGATAAAGGCTTTGGAATGTAGAAAGTTTAGTTGTAAAATAGCACGGCAGAATTGTTCAGTTTTTTTAATCGGGTCATATCATTTAAATTACTCTGTTCAATTCTGCTTTTCAAATTCAACTTCGTCCAAAGTCTAATAAATTAAAAACCTTTCAAAATGCTAAACGCGCTGACAGTTGAAGTCAATTGGATTTGGGATTTAGGATTGCGGATTTGTGATTTTTAGTTAAAAAAAGTCTTTTATTTTTTTGAGTTTTTTATTCGGCAGACCGGAAATGAGAAATATAGATTTGTATGAAATCAGCAATCCCAAATCCCAAATCCCAAATCGATCAGTCTTCTTCGAAACGCAGGATCTCGATAATTTCCCGCATATATTCCTTGCCGAGTTCCATATCTTCGGGTTTTAGCGAAATTGCGCCAACGACTGCGTGTCCGCCGCCGCCGTATTTTTCGCAGATTTCGGCAATATTGTGAACTCGCGGACGCGGCGACCATGGATTTGAACCGACCGAGATTTTCGTACGGAAACTGCTTCGCGTCAGCGAAACGGTATAGGTCGTTTGCGGGTAAAAATAATACGGAATAAATTTGTTGTATCCGTCAATATTTGTGTCGGTTAAATCAAAACTGACAACGCCTTTGGCGTATGTCGCCCGTTCTTTGATGAGTTCGACCGTATTCCAATGCTGCCGGAGAATCGGTTCTAATTTCGTTTGAATTTCCGAACTTTCGAGAATTTCGTCTAAAGATTTTTCAGTCAGAGATTGGATGATTCTTTCGACAAATTTCGGGTCTTTTTCGCCTTCGATGACCTGCATCAATTTCAGTGCGGACGATCGAAGTTCGACGCATTGCGCCGGCGATTCATACAGTGCGCCGTCAATAATATGTGCCCAATGAATGAGTTCAGCGAGACTTTCATCCTCGAAACCATACTTTTCTTTGACAATTCGCGCAATAAATTCACAGCACGATTTGCTGGTCGTGTCGAGAAATTTTTTGCCCGAATTATCGGCGAGAAAATTTTCTTCGTCGGATTTTGATAAAAACGCCGATTGATGATGGTCAAACCACCACGTCAGACGCTCGTCGGGTGAATATTTAAAATCAACGATCGCGTTTTCGTCGCCGTCAAATTGGTCTTCGTCAAAAGCATTACCGGCGCGGTGCATCGTCGGCGTGTAGTGTATTTCAGCATTTGAATTGATTTTGGCGCGGTAGAATTTTGTAAAAAGTGCGGCTGACGAAACGCCGTCAAAGCAGTTTCCGTGATAAAGAATGCGAAGTTTCATAAATTTCAAGTTTTGCTTAAAACAAAACATTTTAGAGTAGTTTTTCGCAAAAAATTCGTCAAGCGGAAATTCGCTATTTTAGTAATGCCTCAATAAAAAGTTAGATCTGCCTACGAAACACACGAAAGGCACGAAAAAAAATCAATTATTTTTTGGTTTTTAGTTTATTTCGTGTGTTTCGTGGGCAATAAATCTGTCTTTAACCTTTTACTGAGGCATTACCTATTTTATTTGGTCAGTGCCGTGGATATAATTTTAAAGGAGTCTGAAATTATGAATATTGAAAAATATCTTCAAAGCATCGGCGTTGCGAAATCCGAAATTACGGTTAACCCCGAAAGCCTGCGGTATTTGCAGAAACAACATCTTTTGAATGTTCCGTTCGAGAATCTCGACATTCATTGGAAACGCCCGATTGTTTTGGATATTGGGAACTTTTACGAAAAAATCATTGAAGAAAAACGAGGCGGATTTTGTTATGAATTAAACGGTCTTTTCAACGAACTTCTGCAAAAAACGGGATTTCAGACGAGATTGATTTCCGCCTGCGTAAGCGACGGCAAAGGCGGCTTCAGCAATGAATACGACCATTTGGCGATTCTTGTGATAGTCGGCGAGTTGGAATATCTTGCGGATGTCGGTTTTGGAGATTTTGCCGCCGCGCCTTTGCGGTTGGTTGCCGACCTCGAACAGCAGGACGAAACGGGTGCGTTTGTCATCAAAAGGTTTGACGACGGCTATTTAGAAGTTGCCAAAAAAGACGGTGAAACATGGCGGAGTGAATATATTTTTAAACCTTTCGGGCGCGACCTGTCCGAATTTGCGGAAATGTGCAATTTTCATCAAACCTCGCCGGAATCACATTTTACGCAGGGAAAAGTTTGTTCGGTGATGCTCGAAAACGGGCGTAAAACATTGACCGACAAAAAGTTTATCGAAACAAAAAACGGTCAAAAGACGGAAACTGAAATACATTTGGAAGCTGAATTTGACGCTCATTTGGCACGTGAATTTCAAATCAAAAAGAGTTTTTTGTAATAGTCCTCTGTGGTTAAATCGCACTAAAAAGTCTATAATTTCTCTTTTAAAATTTATGTCTAATTCAATTTCATATTCAGACGCGGGCGTTTCGATTGACAATGCAAATGTGGCGGTTTCAAAGATCAGAAACTTTGCCCGGAATACTTTTAACGAACGCACCTTAACAGAAATCGGCAGCTTCGGCGGAATGTTTTCAGGTGCGTTTCCCGAAATGTCAGAACCGATTTTGGTCGCTTCGGCAGACGGTGTCGGCACGAAACTCAAGATCGCTTTTGATACGGGACGTCACGACACTATCGGGCAAGACCTTGTCAATCATTGTGTTAACGACATTCTCGTGCAGGGCGCGCGGCCGTTGTTCTTCCTCGATTATTTCGCGACCGGCGTGCTCTCGCCTGACGTGACGGCTTCGGTTGTCGAGGGAATTTCGATCGCTTGCAAGGAAAACGGCTGCGTTTTGCTCGGCGGCGAAACGGCGGAAATGCCCGGATTTTATAAGGACGGCGAATACGATCTGGCAGGCTTTATCGTCGGCGTCGTTGATAAACGGCGAGTGATTGACGGTAAATCAATCAAAGCGGGCGATGTCGTTTTGGGTTTGCCGTCAAACGGTTTGCAGACAAACGGTTATTCATTAGCGCGAAAATTGTTTTTTGAAATCGCCGGTTACGAAGTTGACACTTACATCGAAGAATTAGGCAAAACGGTCGGCGAAGCACTGCTTGAAAAACACACAAGCTTTTTAAAACCGCTCGACGGTCTCCTCGATTCGGGGCGCATTACAGGTTTAGTTCACATCACCGGCGGCGGATTCTTGGAAAATATTCCGCGCATTTTGCCCGAAAATGTTTCCGTTGAAATCAAACGCGGTTCGTGGAACGAACTTCCGATTTTCGGCTTGATGCAAACTCTCGGAAATGTCGCCGACGCGGAAATGTTTCGCACTTTCAATATGGGCATCGGCATGATTGTCATTTGTGCGGAAGAAGATAAAGTGTTTTTGAAGGAAAATTTAAGAGAATGTTTTGAAATTGGGCGGGTTGTTGAAGGGGCGAAAGAAGTATTTATTAGTTTGTAAAAGTGGGCATTAATTAGACTTAATAGATAAAATTTGTGGAGTTTCCAAATATAATAAATAATCCAGGATAGTTATGAAAAAATGTCCTATTTGTAATCGCAAATATTATTCAGACAGAAAAAAGTTTTGCACAGAAGACAATACTTTATTAGTAGTTGTTAAAGAACTCGACTTTAGATAAAGTAGCGGACTTTTACAAAAAGATAAAGTAGCTGACTTTTACAAATCAGCTACTACTAAGGCATTCTTGAATGTATGCCAAAAAAAGCCTTAGTGAGGCACATTTTACACCAATCAGAGATTT
>JANPDZ010000734.1:0-1692 GCA_031431735.1 Acidobacteriota bacterium
CGTGCATATTTGCGTTGCAAGTGCATTCAAGATTGAGTAAGGCTTATACGCCGCTTCGCGCCGTTGCAGGCCGGGGATGCCTGCGCTCCCAGCGAAGAGCGCAATTCGCTGAAAGTGCAGTCAAGATTGAGTAACGCTTATACGCCGCGAAGCGCGACGTAGCACGCAAGGATGCCTGCGCTCCCAGCAAAGAGCGCAATTTGCTGAAAGTGCATTCAAGATTGAATAAGGCTTTTTGCAATGGAAAATCAAGTTGAATCTCCTGTCAAGACATTTGAAAAAAGGTTGATATTTATGAAAAAACAATCAAAACCGATTATATTTTTAGCCGGCGCAGTTTTGTTATTGGTTTCATCCGCGTTGGCGCAAGACGACACGAAAACGCGCTCGATTACGTCGGATGATTTTTCGAGCCAGCGTCCGGTCAGTAAAAACGTCAATCCGAAAACCAAAAATAATCCGAAAATAACTCCGAAAACCAAACGCGCAACTTATAAATACGTCCGGCAGGATAAAAACACCGTTCGCCGTAAAACCAATCAGACAAAACCGCCGACCACGACAAACAGAACGAATAAACCTGAAAAGGTTTCGGAAGTCGGTGTCACAATGTGGAAGCTGCGTGCGCCGCGCTCATCCGACACCGGCTATAAACTTCCCGTGATGGTCAATGATCGGCGCGAGCAGTGGACGGCAGAAAGAGTTAATCCGGAAACGCCATTTCAAGCCGGCGACCGTGTGCGGCTTGCCGTCGAATCTTCGGATGCGGGCTATTTGTATGTGATTGACAGCGAAATTTATGCGGACGGCAGCTTCGGCGAACCGTTTTTGATTTTCCCGGCTTCGACCGACGAAGACAATTCCGTGCGGAGCGGACTGCTGGTTGATATTCCCGATCAAGCGGAAGATCTGCCGTATTTTTTGATAAACCCGAAACAGGCAAATTATACGGGCGAATTGCTGACGGTAATTATCTCGCCGAAACCTTTGACGAATATGAAAATAGACAAAGAAGGCAAAATAAAAAATCTCAGTGATCTGATCGAACTCGAAACAAATTCCGTCGCGGAAATATTCAGCCGCAATGACACGGAAGATAAAATCTTTACGCAAGCCGAAGCCGATTCGGCGTGCGGCTCAAAAACCCGTCAATTGGTCAGAGAAAAATCAGCGGAAAACCCGTGCGGTACAAAAAAACGACAATTAACCCGCGAAGAACCACTTCCGCAAACGATTTACCGCGTGAAAACACAAGCCGGACAACCCGCCGTCTCGTTTATCAAGTTGAACGTCCGCAAATGAATTTTCATTTAATGGGAATCAAGAGTTGAATATTAGTCAACTGAAAAGTTGTTTGCCAATTTACTGATACCAACGGATTTTGTGGTCAAAGTCTTTTACCTCCCATCGAAGAGGCAATCAAGAAGTTTTGAAGCCAATTTCCATGATATTGAAAGCCGTTCAAGTCAGCAAAAGGCGAGACTCTGTTTTCATCATTGCGGCGTAATCTTTGGCTAAGGAACGTGTAAAAAATAACTTAAGCAGGTGAGCAAAAGTAATCAAGTATTTTGCTTCGTTCAGAGTCCAAACTTTAGTTTGAAAAACCGCCGCGCTTCGCTGGCGGTTGCACGCTAAAGCGTGGACTCTGAACGAAGACAAAAACACCAGATAATTTTTAAATCGGACTACTTA
>JANPDZ010000735.1:0-5239 GCA_031431735.1 Acidobacteriota bacterium
GGCATTTCTTGTGGATCAAATCCAACAAGGCTTCAATAAGTTGTTTCAAGAGGTCTGGAAAGGACTCGGGACGAAGCGCAAATTGTGGGAATCAATGCGAAGTGTGTTTCAAGTTTTAGAATTTGAAACAATGGAACAACTGTATCGAAAAATCGCATTACTCTACAGAATCCGACTGGAATAACCCAAAATGAGAATTGCTGGAATTAATTTGGGTTTAATGGTAAATGATTGAATTTAGTTCACTTAAATTTATGCGACACGCTCTATTTAGTGTATTTCGTGGGCAAATCTTTCTTCGCGTCGCCGACGGTAAATTGATTTTTGGCAAAAAAAAGGTTGATAGAAACCGGCAAATCGGTTTATCTTATTGATATGCAAAAAGTTCTGCTACTGTTCACAACGCTTTTTATTCTTTTGGTGAACGCCCAAACCCAAGCGCAATCGCCAACGGATTTTGCCGACATTTGGGGAAAACATCATATTTCAAACATTTTGCCGTCAAATATGCGTCATAAAGATTTGCAAAAATATCTCGCACAACTAAAAGAAATGGGTTTGAAGACAGAAGAAGTCGGGCGCAGCTACGGCAATCGCGAAATTTATCAAATCGAATGGGGCAAAGGCGCGACGCGTGTTTTTATGTGGTCGCAAATGCACGGCGACGAACCGACAGCAACCTCCGCGCTGATTGATATGTTTGCGTATTTGCAGAAAAACGGCGACAAAAAATGGGTCAAAAAGTTTGAGGAAATCTTTACGATTCGCGCCGTGCCGATGCTCAATCCGGACGGTTCAGAACTTTATCAACGACGCAATTTGCAGGACATTGACATCAACCGCGACGCGACCAATCTGAAAACACCCGAAGCGCAGCTGCTCAAAAAACTGCGCGACGAATGGACGCCGCACATCGGTTTCAATCTTCACAATCAACAAGGTTTGACGACCGCCGGAGATTCGACGCGGCAAGCGGCGATCTCGTTTCTCGCCGTGCTCGGCAATCCGAACGGCATCACAAATGCCGGTTACGAACGCAATAAACGTGTCATCGCGGCGATGATTCTCGCGCTCAACCGATTTATCAGCGGCTATATGGGACGTTACGACGATGATTATAACGCAGTAGCATTCGGCGATAATTTTTCGGCGTGGGGAACGCCCGTAATCCTGATCGAAACCGGCGCGCTTTACGGCAGAGACGAGATGTTTCTCGTGAAAATGAATTTTGTCGCGTTTCTGTCGGCTTTGCAATCAATCGCCGACGGCACCGAAGCAAAACTAAGCCCCATAAATTACGACCTTTTGCCGCTCAACAGTTCGGGCAAGATCGCGCATTTTATCTTCCGCAAGGCAAACATCGTCAATTTTGCCGACGAAACAATCGCGCCCTTCGTGTCAGATGTCGCCGTCAATCTGGAACGTCGCCGCGCCGAAATGGTCTCGCCGACATTTATCCGCGACATTGGCGGATTGCCAAATCTGACGGGTTTGGAAGAATACGACGCAAGCGACTATTATCTCGTGCCGCGCTTCGGCAAACTCCGCGTCGGCGAAGCGGGCGAATTTGTCTTTTACAAAAAATCGCGCACAATTGACTGGAAAACGCCGAATCTCGAAACCGCCGCGCCGCCCGACGCGATTTTCAGCCAGGGAAAATGGCGAACAGGCGAAGGCGTTCTGGCAAAAAAAAAATGAAATTTAAGCGAAAATAAACGCCAACCGCTTCCGAAATCATTTGAAAAGGTTTGTGTTTATTCAGCAATTCTCGGTGAGTGAAAAAAAGCAATAGAAATGGGGTGATGAGAAAATAGTTCTTTCGCAATTTGGAGCAGATATGGCATCATTTTGGGATGAGACCATTACAAAGTTTAACTTTTGAGGCTCATCTTTCGTTGGCGATAAAATTAATGCCCGCTGTATCGTCATTGACCAAAATAACATACGTCGGTTGTTCAACATCAAATCGCAAGCCGCGCTTTGGGCGGATAAATTCGACGAATCTTTTACCGATATTTTTGATATTCAGGATTCGATTTCCGAACGGGTTGCTACGGCTTTGGAATTTCAATCAATATCCACTCGCCGCTCTGTTGTAAAAGTTTAGCGACCAAACCTGTCCAGCCTGTTTGATGGCTGGCACCGACACCTGAGCCGTTATCGCCGTGAAAATATTCGTAAAAGAGAACGTGGTCGCGCCAGTGTTCATCGGTTTGAAATTTATCAATCGCGCCATAAACCGGACGCTTGCCGTCGCCGTCTTTTAAGAATATATGTGACAACCGCCGGGAAAGCTCTTGGCTTACTTCCCACAAATTCATCATATTTCCTGACCCGGTCGGACATTCGACCTTGAGATCGTCGCCGTAAAAGTGATGAAACTTTTGAAGCGATTCGATAAGCAGATAATTTACAGGCATCCAAACAGGTCCGCGCCAGTTTGAATTTCCGCCGAAAAGCCCCGAAGAAGATTCCGCCGGTTCGTAATCAACGCGATGTTCTTCGCCGCCGACGTTCAAAACATACGGATTGTCTTTGTGATAACGCGAAATAGCGCGGATGCCGTGCGGCGAAAGAAATTCGTTTTCGTCGAGCATTACTTTCAAAACGCGCTCTAATCTCTCGCGAAATGCGATTGAAAGAAGACGTTTTTCGCTGCTATTTTCAACATTTGCCGTCAATTTCGGACGATTTTCCAAAAACCATTCAAACCTCTGTTTGAAATCAGGCAGCGCGTCCAAAGTTTCCTGTTCGATTGTCGCCACAGCAAAAAGCGGAATCAGTCCGACCATCGAACGTACCTTTAGCGGTTTATTTCCCTGTCCGTGGAGATGCAGAACGTCGTAATAAAAGCCGTCTTCCTCGTTCCAAAGCGATATTCCTTCCTGTCCGAGATTGTTCATCGCGTCTGAAATATAGATAAAATGTTCCCAGAATTTGGTCGCCATGTCTTCATAACCATCATCTGTTAAGGCGAGTTCAAGTGCGATCGCCAACATATTCAAACAATACATCGCCATCCACGAAGTTCCGTCAGATTGCGCGAGCTTTCCGCCGGTCGGCAGCGGACGCGAACGGTCGAAAACACCGATGTTATCTAGTCCAAGAAAGCCGCCTTCAAAAACATTCATTCCTTCCGCGTCTTTGCGATTTACCCACCAAGTAAAATTCAAAAGCAGTTTCTGAAAAATACGCGCCAAAAACTTTGTGTCGCCGATTCCGGTGCGCTTTTTGTCAATTTGATAAACGCGCAGAGCCGCCCAGGCGTGAACCGGCGGATTGACATCGCCATACGCCCATTCATACGCCGGAATTTGCCCGTTCGGGTGCATATACCATTCGCGGAGCATCAAAATCAGCTGCTCTTTGGCAAAATCTGCGTCAACCAGCGCGAGCGGAATACAGTGAAACGCCAGATCCCACGCGGCATACCACGGATATTCCCATTTATCGGGCATCGAGATCACGTCGGCATTGTTCAAATGCCGCCATTCTGCGTTTCGCCCTTTTTTGCGTTCGGCGGGCGGAAGCGGCTGATTCTCGTCGCCTTCGAGCCATTTTTCAACGTCGTAATGATAAAACTGTTTTGACCAGAGCATTCCCGCAAATGCCTGACGCATCACGCTTTTCGCGTCCGCTGATAAATCGTTTGGAATGATTTTCGCATAAAATTCGTCGGCTTCTTTTTGGCGATCAGAGAAAATTTTGTCGAAATCTGTAAAAGCGTTTTGAGTCCCGCCTTTAGGCGGCTTTTTGTCAGCCGCTAAACCGCCCGCTTGCGGCAGTGCGGTTTCTGACCTTAAACTCAATCGCAGTCGAACCGTTTTTTCTTCGCTACCTTTGAGTTCCAAAAGATAATTTGCCGCCGCTTTCGTGCCGCGTTTGGCAGGATTTACCGCATCCCGTTTGCCGTTCACGACATAGTCATTGATGCCGTCTTTGACGAATGCGGTTTCGTTTTCCGCACCGAATAGTCTTTCTTTATTGGTATTATTTTCGCAGAAAAGCAATTCGTCTGCGTTATCGCAAAACAGATGATATTTGCCAATTTCAATCGTATTTTCATCAGAAGCAAAAAGACTTGGAACTTGGAACTTGGAACTTGGAACTTCCCAAGACCATGTGTTGCGAAACCAAACTGTCGGCAAAACATTTATTTTTGCCGTTTCCGTGCCGCGATTGACGACCGTGATCTTGATCAAAATATCTTCCGCGTCGGCTTTGGCGTATTCGACAAAACAATCGAAATATTTGTTTTCATCAAAAATTCCTGTGTCGAGCAATTCAAACTCGCCGCCCGGTTTTCCGGCGTTGCGATTTTCTTCGATAAGGCGTCCGTATGGAAATTCGGCTTGCGGGTATTTGTAGAGGTATTTCATATAGGAATGCGTCGGTGTCGAATCCGCGTAGAAATAATATTCTTTGACGTCTTCGCCGTGATTGCCTTCGCTACCCGTAAGACCGTAAATTCGCTCTTTCAAAATCGGGTCGTTGCCGTTCCAAAGCGCGAGCGCGAAACAAACTTGCTGATTCTCATCGCAAATTCCCGCCAAACCGTCTTCGTTCCAGCGATACGTGCGCGAACGGGCGTGGTCGTGCGGGAAAAAATCCCAAGCCGCGCCCGAAGGTGAGTAATCTTCGCGGACAGTTCCCCAGGCGCGTTCCGACAAATAAGGTCCCCAGTGTTTCCAATTTTTTTCGCTTTTTTGTGATTCTTCGAGGCGTTTTGCTTCTGCATTCATAAAAATTTCCCCGTAAATTACAGCAAACGCAAGCGTATAAATCCGTATAAAAAAACGGCTTGCGTTTACAAATAATTTTCTACCTTTTGAATCACGCATAAGTTAAATTTTATTCCTGCAAATTATCGAAGACGTTTTTGAAAGCTGAGCGCGGTTTGTAAGACGATAAGAACCAGAACGCTTCCGAGCAAGATAAACATTCCCGAACGCAGATCGTTCCCGTATTGATTGGAAATAAAGCCGATAAACCACGTCGTGAATGCCGCGCCGAGCGTTCCGCAAATGAAGAAAGGCATGGCGCGGCGCGAGGCTGATGCGCCGAAAGTTTTGGTAAAACGTGACATATTGGTGGGAAAAACCGACGAAGTGCCGAATCCGGCGATTGATGCGCCGATGCTTAAAAGCCAGACTGTTTGTGCAGAAAGCAAAATTCCCATTCCGAGCAAAATCGTCAAAAGACTCAAGATCAGCATTTTATTTTCGTTCAAAAACTTGAA
>JANPDZ010000736.1:0-9334 GCA_031431735.1 Acidobacteriota bacterium
TGCAAAAACCAAAAATTTGATAAGATTTTTTGCATAAACCAAAGATTTTTATGTAATTTTTCTCAGAAATAATCGTTTGTTTGCATTTTCAAAAATTTAATCCCGAACTCGGTCTTTTTTTGAGCGAATCAGGAGTTATTAATTCAAATAAAAAGAACACAAATCATTAAAATTCGCACAAACTACCCCCGATGTTTATACAAGTTTGGCAAATCTGCGTTCTCTGTTGAGCTCAGTTCGCCGCAGAAACTTTCGTTTCGTTGACTTGAGCCGAGCGATTCCAAGGCATTTTTGCCAAAATCATCGCCATTCCGCACCAATCCGTCGCGCCCGCAAATGCCAATCCCGCGCCGACAAATGCCGAAATCGCAATAAAATACGGATGAACCGCAAGCGACAAGACGACGCCGAGCAAAACCAGCAATCCCGCGATAAACCGGACTTGTCTGTCTAATGCCCACGGTGCTTTGGCGTCTTTTTCAAACGGCAGATCTTCTTTTTTCCAGGCCTCAAAACCGCCCACGACATTGATGACGTTCGTAAAACCGAGAGACCTTAATTTCTTTTGCGCTTCGCCCGAACGTCTGCCGGTTCGGCACATCACATAGATCGGTTTTGTATGGTCGAGTTCCGTATGGCGGTTTTCGAGCTCGCCGAGCGGCAGCAACTTTGCTCCTTCGACGCGCCCACCCGCAAATTCCGCGTATTCACGGACATCAACCAAATGAAATTCTTCATTTCCCAATTTTTCGTTCAAGGTTAAAACTGTGCATTCACTCATATTTTTATTCTAAAACCTAATTAATAATATAACCATATAGTTATATTTATCTTAATGTCAAGCGCATATTAAGCATTTTGCAAAAAAATCATGAGATTTTTTCTTCAAAAAGGCATATATTATTAGGTGAAATTTTTTTGTAATTCTAAAGCCTGATTTCCTGAATATAAGGAATCTTGAAAAATTGAGGTAAAAATATGGCAAAGAAAAAACTGACGATCAAAGGTATAACTTTTCCGGACTTTGGCGATGACGACAGCAAGAAGAATTTCCGTCTTATATTCTACATTGCTTACACAGACAAAAACGGCGATGAAACGGCGACGATCGTTGCGAAACCGGACAGCGGACAGTGGCAATGGCGAAAATCAAGCAAAGATTTTTTCTTGCCGGAAAAAATCGTCGGAGATTCCGCCGAGTTAAATACAACATTTCTGAAAACAGGCGGCAACGGATTTGCGCCTTCATCCGATAAAATTGTGGAGATTGACGGTAAGATCACCGATATAACGGTGCAGTTTCTGGATGTGTTTGACGCTTCGATCGGTGATTTTCTGAAAAGCAAAATTTTGCCCGAAGTTATCAAACATCTGCAAAGCCTCGGCATCAATCCGATAGATTTGATTCCGATACCGGGCGTTTTTACGACAATTATCAAGGACAAGATAAAAGTTGATGAACTGGCAACCAAGTTTCAGGAGTTTTTGACCAAAGCTAAGAAGGACAAACTTCTGCACACGATCAGCGCGGAATACGACGGCGAAAAAACGTTTGTCTTGAAGGAAGAAAAAGAATGGAATCCTAAAAAACAAAAAAAAGGAACATACGGCGTAAGGATTGGAATTAAATAACTTTTGAATGTTCGTAGGTTCCGGCGAGCGGTTTTAAACGGGTGCGAAAAATTCCGCTTGATTTTTCAGGCGCGTTTCAAGCGAATCGCAGACAACTTCGCAGAGCGTAAAAATACTTTCGTCGGCAATCGCATAAAAAACAGTGTTGCCGTCCTGACGACGTTTGACCACACCGGAAGTTTGCAATATTTTCAGATGTTTGGAAACATTCGGTTGGCTGGTGGCGACGGCTTCGGTCAGTGCCGTAACGCTTTTTTCGCCGTCTTGCAGACATTGCAAGATTCGCAAACGCAAAGGCTCGGACAAAACTTTGAAGCGATTGGCGACCATTTCCAAAGCATCGGATGAAAGATTTTTTCCGTTCATATTTTTATAAGAATATGCCAAAGTAGTAATGTATTGCAAACTTTTACGGGATATTCTAATCCAACCACTCTGGACATTTTTTAATTTTGGTGGTTAAATCGGTTTGTCTAACCGAAAAACGAACCCCTAAAATTTGTGATTAAAGATGAAGTTTGGCGCACGCAAGTTAAAACTGTCTAAACGAATCGCAACCGCCATCGGTTCGGAAACGCCGTTGCGCGAGCTTGCCGGAAACCTATCACAATTTGCAAAATACGCGTTGGCGGAAGCCAGTAGCCTGTCAATCGAAAAAATAGATATAAAACTGGCGCGTCTGCCGAAAAAGCTCGAAGGTTTTCGGCTTGTTCATCTTTCCGACATTCATCACAGCCCTTTTACAAGCCTCGAACATATTTCGCGAGCCGTCAAGGTTGCCAATCGTTTGAAACCCGATATGTTCGTTTTAACGGGCGATTACGTTTCGCACGAAAGCGAATATATCGAACCGGTCGCCGAAGTTTTAGGCAAATTAGAATCCGAATTCGGCAGCTTTGCGTGTCTCGGAAATCACGATCATTGGACTGATGCAGGGCTTGTGACAGATTCGTTTCGCCGTGCCAATATCAATGTTTTAATTAATGAAGGTTTTCGTTTTACGGCGCGTGAGGCTTCGCTCTGGCTCTGCGGAGTTGACGATTATATGGTCGGTAAAACCGATTTACGGAGCGCGTTGCACGGCAGCTTTCCCGACGAAATGAAACTTCTTTTAGCGCATAATCCGGTCATCGTCCGGCAAGCGGCGCGGTTTGATGTTGACCTCGTTTTGAGCGGACACACGCACGGCGGACAGGTCAAATTGCGCGACGAAGATAAACGAATTTTGCCAAACAGACGTTTGAAAAACGGTTTGCATCGCCGCCGCGATACACAAATTTACATCACCCGCGGCATCGGCACGGTCGTTTTGCCGATTCGCTATCAATGTCCGCCCGAAATTTCACTGATCGAACTTCACTCAATTTAATTTGCGATTTGCGATTTACGATTTGCGATTAGATAATAGACATTATTTGAAATAAAGAAATTATCCACTTTAGAGACACGAAGATTTCACGAAGGAAAGGAAAAAGTTGCCGATTGTTTAAAACTGCGCCGACAATCGGCGATAAATATGTCAAAAAAGAAAAAAAACTTCGTGTTCCCTTAGTGAAACTTCGTGGATAGTTATTTCAAATAATCTCTAATGATTATTGCTTTATTTGTCATTAGAGTTTCTAAAGTTATAATTTGACGATAATGATTAATTTACAAACAAATCACAAATCGCAAATCGCAAATCACAAATCCTAGAAATGGCTTCAAATGTTGTCACCATCCCGAATCTGCTGACCTTTCTGCGAATGGCTTTAATTCCCGTTTTTGCGAGTCTTTTGTTTTACGGCTACAGCGGTTGGGCGTTGTTCGTTTTTCTCATTGCGGGAATTTCCGACGGTGTTGATGGTTTTATTGCCCGCAGATTCAATCAGGAATCCGAACTCGGCACGATCATTGACCCGATCGCCGACAAACTTTTGATGACGGTTGCCTTTATCGTGTTGGCGATGCCAAATGTTTTGCAATCGCACGTAAGGCATTTGCCCGTGCCGTTTTGGGTGGTCACCGCCGTCATCGGACGCGATGTTTTGATCGTCACAGTTGCCGGCGCGATCAACATTATGACCGGATTTCACGACTTTAAACCGTCGTGGCTCGGTAAATTAAGCACGTTTGTCCAGGTCATTGCCGTCGCGCTGATTCTTCTGGCGGCTTACCTCGATTACAGTTTCTACCTTCCGACCGTTTATTTTATCGTCGTGCTTCTGGCTTTTGTTTCAGGAATCCACTACATTTTTCACGTCGCAAAGTTGATGAATGAAAAAGAAAATAAACCTGAATTGAAATAAGGAACGTGTAAAAAATAACTTATAAATTGATGTTACGCAACAGATTTGAATTTGCGGCTGTGCCGCCCGATGTGCGGAAAGGCTGTGCCTTTCCGAGCAAATTTCAATTTTCTTTGCGGCTATGCCGCCAATCGAGGCGGAGCCTCGGAGAGTTGGGATAAGCTTTTCGGAAAGGCACAGCCTTTCCGCACAGCTGTGGGCGAAGCCCTTGAAAACAAATTTGCGTAACATCAGTTATAAAGATCGTTTAGAGGCGGTCTATGACCGCCAACCGACTAAATTTGACCAACAGCGGTCACAGACCGCCTCTAAACGATGAGGAAAGTGTTTCTAACCGTTACAACTTATTTTTTACATATTCCTAAGTAGTCTGAAAACTAATTTTTTTAGCATTTTGATGCTTTTGCCTTTGGCTTTTAGACAAACCCTGAGGATAAATAATAGAATACCAATCAGGCTTTTATTTGAATTTTTAATCTAATTAATCTGGTTTCAACTTATCTTTCATTTTCGTAAATTACAGTTACTAAAAACGTCAGTCAATTTGTGCAAAGGAAAACACTCGAATTGACCTTGATAATTTTGATTTTTCGAGTCAATTCCGGTTTTAAAACAAGGAGTAAAATATGTTCAGTAAGCCCTATCTCAAAATAGGTTATGTTGTATTTTTGGTTTTATTGGTAGTAAATGTCGTTAGCGGGCAACAATCAAGTGATAGTGTCTGGCGAGAAGTTAGCGATTCAAACTTTAAGCAGCGACCGGTTGATCAGTTCACGACGACTGATGGTTATAAAACTTTTCGCTTAAATAAAGCCGCGCTAAAGTCTATTTTGACTTCAGCCCCGCAAGAAAGTGATACGGTCGGACAGACCAGCAGTATTATTCTGACATTGCCGATGCCCGATGGTACATTTGAAAGATTTGCCATTAAGGAATCACCGATCATGGAAGCGGAACTGGCGGCAAAGTTCCCGGAAATTAAAACTTATCTCGGACAAGGAATTGACAATCCGACGGCGACGACCAGATTCGACCTTTTGCCGAGCGGATTTCACGCGATGATCCTTTCCGATCAAGGCACGATCTACATAAATCCGCATTCCGTCGAGGACACGAATAACTACATCAGTTTTAACAAAGCTAATCTGGCAAAAAATCCGAATCCCTTTGTTTGTGAAGTTGGAACAAAAGAAACTCTGCTTGATGTCAAACCGTCGGAATATAAAACCTACAATGACACGCCTAATATCGTGACAAACGGAACAACACTTCGGCAATATCGGATGGCTTTGGCGGCAACCGGGGAATATACGGCGGCAGTCGGTGGCGGAACAGTTGCCGGAGCATTAGCGGCACAGGTTTTAGTTATGAACCGCGTCAACGGAGTTTATGAGCGGGAATTGT
Organism: Acidobacteriota bacterium; assembly: GCA_031431735.1. Taxonomy (GTDB): domain Bacteria; phylum Acidobacteriota; class Blastocatellia; order Pyrinomonadales; family Pyrinomonadaceae; genus JAFDVJ01. Next base: position 5,325 of record JANPDZ010000736.1, read on the forward strand.
CGGTCAGGATGAACATTATCGCCAACAACAACCTGATTATTTACACAAATGGAGCAACCGATCCATACACGAATAACGACGGCGTAATGATGCTTGGTCAAAATCAAACGAATGTTAATACAGTTATCGGCACGGCAAATTACGACATCGGACATGTTTTCAGCACGGGCGGGGGCGGCATTGCATCTTTGCAATCACCTTGTAATGCGGGGTCCAAAGCACGCGGCGTGACAGGGTTGCCGACCCCAGTTGGAGACCCTTTCGCAATTGATTTTGTTGCGCACGAAATAGGACATCAATTCGGCGGAAATCATACTTTTAATGGCAGTTCCGGAAATTGCCCGGCAAGAAACGCATCAACCGCTTTTGAACCCTCAAGCGGTTCGACTATTCAGGCTTATGCGGGAATTTGTGCCCCCCAAGACCTTCAGTTAAACAGTAACGATTATTTCCACGTCAGAAGTTTGGAAGAGATGGTGGCGTTTATCACAAACGCCGGAACAGGTGGTTCTTGTTCCGGAAATTCAGCAACCGGAAATACTCCGCCGAGTGTCAGCGTGGTTGGCGGAACTACTTTTAATATTCCCCAAAATACGCCTTTTACATTAACCGCCAGCGGAACCGATATTAATGGCGACACCTTAAATTACAATTGGGAAGAGTATGATCTCGGACCGGCTGATGCTTTAGACCAACCGGTAAATTCGGCGGTTAACGCTCCTATTTTCAGATCATATTTGGCGACCGCCTCGCCGTCCCGAACGTTTCCATCACTGCAGTATATTTTGAACAACAACAATCTTCCGCCGGCAACCTATAATTGCGGAGGACCAACTTGTCTGACGGGAGAAGTTCTTCCGACGATCACCCGTACAATGACGTTTCAGGTGACGGCACGCGATAACAGAGCCGGCGGCGGCGGCATTAATTCGACAACCGCAACTGTCAATGTTGATGCCGGAAGCGGACCGTTTAAGGTCACGGCACAGGATAGCTTTGCCCCAAATTGGCAAGGTAATTCGTCGCAAACTGTAACCTGGAATGTGGCAAATACAACTAATGCTCCGGTCAGTGCGGCTAATGTAAGTATTCTGTTATCAACCGATGGCGGAAATACTTTCCCGACAACAATCCTCGCAAGCACTCCGAATGATGGAACACAAGTGATAAATGTTCCAAATTTGCCGACCACAATGGCAAGGTTAAAGGTTCAGGGGGTTGGAAATATCTTTTTTGATATATCAAATGTTAATTTTACGATTACACTCGGTCCAACTGCCGCTTCTGTCAGCGTTGCAGGCCGCGTACTCTCGGCGGAGGGCAGAGGCATTGCCCAGGCAAGAGTTTCAATTACCGACCAAAACGGCACGGCACGAACGGCACGAACCAATTCGTTTGGTTATTTTCGTTTTGAAGCTGTCGGTGCGGGACAAATTTATACGTTTGATATAAGACACAAACAGTATCAGTTCACGCCGCAAACGCTACCCGTTAATGACGATATCAGCGACTTGAACTTTATCGCTCAACCTTAAAAGGTCAATTCAATCAGTGTCGTTGCGATCAAAATAATGCCGTTGTTGAGAAATCACGCTCAACAACGGCATTATTTTTTTCTATCCTTGATTCAAATTCAACATATACGCGCTTAGATTATCCAAATTATTCTTCGAAAATCGCTCTGAAAATTTATTAACTTGAGCTTTTGAACTAAACTTGACAACAACACACTCATATATTATTCTATCAACGCATTCAACTTGCTGCTCTGGTTTTTATCACGGGCGGCTTGGGAATCAGCTATCATAAAGCAGTTTTTTAAGGAGAAAATTAATAAATGAGTAAAATTATTGGGATTGACTTGGGAACGACAAATTCGGTGGTCGCTGTCATGGAAGGCGGCGAACCGGTCGTTATCACCAATGAAGAAGGCGGGCGCACAACTCCTTCGGTTGTTGCCTTCACCAAAGACGGCAACCGTCTGGTCGGACAAGTTGCGAAACGCCAGGCCGTGACAAACCCCGAAAACACGCTGTATTCGATCAAGCGTTTTATGGGCAGACGCCACGAAGAGGTCACGGGCGAAATCAAACAAGTTCCGTTCAAAGTTGAAAAAGCCGGCAACGGCGACGTGCGGATCGACGCGCAAGGCAAACATTATTCACCGCCCGAAATCTCGGCGATGATTTTGCAGAAATTGAAAAAAGCCGCTGAAGATTATCTCGGCGCAAAAGTTGATAAAGCGGTCATCACCGTTCCGGCATATTTTAACGACGCGCAGCGGCAAGCAACGAAAGATGCGGGCAAAATCGCCGGTTTAGAAGTAATGCGGATCGTCAACGAACCGACCGCCGCCGCTCTGGCTTACGGTTTGGACAAGAAAAAAGACGAGATCATCGCGGTTTTCGACTTTGGCGGCGGAACATTTGACGTTTCGGTGCTCGAAGTCGGCGAAGGCGTGGTCGAAGTAAAATCAACCATCGGCGACACGCATCTTGGCGGTGACGACGTTGACGAAGCCTTGATCAAATGGATCATTGACGAATTCAAAAAAGATCAGGGAATTGATCTGACGGCGGACAAAATGGCTTTGCAGCGTTTGAAGGAATCGGCGGAAAAAGCAAAAGTCGAACTTTCAAGCGCGATGGAAACCGAGATCAACTTGCCGTTCATCACGGCTGACCAATCGGGACCGAAGCATCTGGTCATGAAGCTGACGCGGACAAAATTTGAAAATCTGGTCGAACCGCTTCTCAAACGTCTGATGCCGCCGGTCGAACAAGCCATCAAAGATGCCGGTTTGACGCCCAAAGACATTCAGGAGATCGTTCTCGTCGGCGGTTCGACGCGAATTCCGAAAGTCCAGGAAATGGTTAAGAATTTTTTCGGAAAAGAGCCGAACAAAACGGTTAACCCGGACGAAGTGGTCGCGCTCGGCGCGGCTGTTCAGGCGGCAGTTCTTGGCGGCGAAAAAACCGATATTCTACTTCTTGATGTGACGCCTCTGAGCTTAGGAATCGAAACTCTGGGCGGCGTGATGACGCAGATGATTCAGCGCAACACGACGATTCCGTCGCGCAAATCGGAAACATTTTCGACCGCTTCGGACAATCAGACTTCGGTCGAAGTCCACGTCCTGCAAGGCGAACGACCGATGGCGAGCGATAACAAAACGCTCGGAAAATTCCATCTCGTCGGCATTCCGCCGGCACCGCGCGGCGTTCCGCAGGTCGAAGTAACTTTCGACATTGACGCGAACGGCATCGTCAATGTTTCGGCACAGGATAAAGGTACGGGACGCGAACAGAAGATCACGATCACTTCGAGTTCGGGTTTGTCGAAAGAAGAAATTGACAAGATGATGAAAGATGCCGAATCACACGCCGGCGAAGACACGAAACGCAAGGAAACCATCGAAGCGCGCAATCGGCTCGACGGTCTTGTTTATTCGGTTGACAAAACGTTTGGCGAGAATAAAGACAAACTCGATGCCGCCGCTGCGGGCGAGATCGAATCGGCGATCGCTGATTCAAAAACCGCGCTCGCGGGCGAAGACGGTGACGCGATGAATTCGGCGTTTGAACGCCTTCAAACAGCTTCGCACAAGCTCGCGGAAGTGCTTTACAGTCAGGCAGGCGCGGCCAATCCGGGCGACGCTGAAACAACTGAACAAGCATCTTCGGCAAGTGCCGGCAGCGAGACGACATCTTCAAGTTCGGACGACAATGTGATTGACGCCGAATATGTTGATGTTGACGAAGAGAAGAAGTAGTCAGGCAAAAGGCAAAAGGCAAAACTTGCCGAAAATAAGTCAGCCGTTTGCCTATAAATTGTTGCAGGCAACGGCTGATTTTGCGATACTTCAAAAACTATGACAGTTCAAATTGATGTTGACGAAAAGTTGTGGGCGGAAGCCGAAATTTTGGCAAATGATTTAAATATAAACTATACCGAAATGTTCTTTAACACTTTACGGGAAAATTTGTATAGCTTGAGAGAAGCCAAAAAGA
>JANPDZ010000737.1:0-3155 GCA_031431735.1 Acidobacteriota bacterium
CCGGAGATTTTGAAAAGGCTTCGGCAACCGCGAGCATTTCCGCCGTGCCGAGCGCATTGTCCGCCGCGCCGTGATAAATTTTGCCGTTTTCCGCGCCGTAAGCATCGTAATGCGCCGAAAACAAAACCGCTTCCGCTTTCAAATTCGCGTCCGAGCCTTCGATATAGCCGACGACGTTATTAGAAATGCCTTTCGTCGTTTTGTATTTCGCTATGAGTTTGGCTTTCTGATTGAGCTTAAAAGGTTTGAAGGAGTTTAGTTCAGCCTGCGCGATGGCATCTTTGACCGTTACGCCGGATTTGGCAAAAAGTTTATTCGCCGCGTTCGCGCTGACAAAGACCAACGGCGGAACAAAAGACGGATAACCCGGTTCATCAGGCATCGTAATTTGCCGTCGGCTCGAATAGCTGATGCCTTCTTCCGTCATTCCGTCTTCCATCCCGTTTCCGACATAGACGATTGCCGCCGCACCTTTCTGCATCAATGCGCGTCCGAAAATACGCGAAGCGTTGCTGTCTGCCCAATCTTTTTTTGAAATACCGGAAGGATGTCCTTCAAAGAGAACGACAATCTTGCCAAGGACATCAATGCCGCTCAGATCGTCACGATTGATAGATTTGACCTGGATTCCGTAACCGACAAAAACCATCTCGCCGCTGATGTCTTTGTTGCCGTTATTCATTGACAAAAGACTAAAATCGGTGCCGAAATTTAATTTTTCGTCGCCGACTGTCAAAGAAGTTTCGGGCATCGCGACAATTTCCTTAAAATCAATCTTTTGCAGATAAGAACCTTTATCGCCGAGCGGTTTTAAGCCGAGTGCTTTGAAACGGTCGGCAATCCAGTTGGCAGCTTTGTCGCCGCCGGGCTGCATTGTGCCGCGCCCTTGCATTTCGTCTGCCGAAAGCGTCGCGGTTACGTCTTTGATCGTCTGAACGTCAATTTTTGCCGCGAGCTCCTGTTCTTCGCTTGAAAGAACGCTTTTGACAGGCGGAAGCGTTTGGGCAAAAATCTGCCCGAAAATCAGAAGGCTGATGAGTAGCGCCGCTATTGTTTTGCGCATTTCAAACACAGCCCGTTCATTGTTTTGATTCATATTTTATTATTTTCCTCTGTTTGAATTGAGAATTTGCTCTGAATAGATTCACCGAATCGGCAAATTGTTGTCAAATAGAAAAGCCTTTCTGTTTAAGATAAGGCTTTGCAAATTATTAAAATATCACATCCGGCGGATATACGGGAATCGGCTCCGGTGGTGTCGGAAAAGGTTCGGGATTCGGTTCGGGAATCGGATCTGTGACCGGATACGGGTCAGGCTCAACCGGCGGCGGTTCGGGAATTTGCGGCTCATTTGGTTCTGTCAATGGATTTTCCGGTTCGTCGGGTTGTAGTTTTATTTCTGTGAAATTATTCATAATTTTTCTCCTTTTTGTTTGTTAACCTGAGTCTTGAGTTGAAAATTAGAAAGAAAATGGGACACCGATTTTCGCGGATTAAGCGGATTTTCGCGGATTTGTTGAATATATTTATTAATTCGCCGAAAGATTATTTAAAACAATCCGCGTAAATCCGCTTAATCGGTGTTCATCCGCGTCCCATTTCTTCTTTGATTTCAACTCAAGAATCAGGTGTTTTGTTAATGAAATTATTTAACGGGCACGATTCGCAGAATTTTGTCGTCATCATCAGCGACGCTTCCGCGCCCGTCGCGGTTTGAGGTCGCAAAATATATAAAACCGTCGGGACCTTGCGCCATTTCGCGGATTCTGCCGAATTTTCCTTCTAAAAGATTTTCCTGACTGACGACATTTCTGCCGTTCAAAACGACGCGGATGATTCGCGCACCGCGCAGACAGCCGAAAAAGAAGTTTCCTTTGAACGCCGGGAAACCCGCGCCGTTATAGAACATCGCCGAGCCAGGCGCGCACGATGGCGAATATTCCAAAAGCGGCGATTCCATACCGTCTTTTTTCAGTGTGCCGTAGATTTCAGCCCAACCGTAATTTTTCCCGCGTTCGACAATATTCACTTCATCGGCGCCGCCACCTTTGCCTTCAAAACCCGATGGGCCGTGTTCGGTTTGAAACATCAAACCTTCGGCTGACCACGCCAACCCCTGCGCGTTGCGATGTCCGGTTGAAAAGATTTCGGGACGATAATTGGCGGTTTTGACAAAGGGATTATCTTCGGGAATACTTCCGTCATCATTGAGCCGCAGAGTTTTTCCCGCCAGCGAATCCGTTTTTTGGGCGAGATTCCAATCGGTCGAATCGCCCGTTGTTACATAAAGTTTGCCATCGGAGCCGAAACGCGCCCGCGTTCCGGCATGATTCGGTGCGCCGGGAATGTTTTCGATAATGATTTTCGGCTCAAGCAGAGTTTTGCCGTCGAATTTATAACGGACAATTTTGACGCGTTTGCCGTCATTGTTGTAGGCGTAGGCAAGATAGACGAATTTGTTTTCCGCGAATTTCGGATGCAGCGAAATATCCATCAAACCACTTTCGCTTGATGGTTCAACGTCGGGAACTTTGAAGACCGACTCGGCTTTCAGCTTTCCTTTTTCGATGAGGCGAACCCGGCCTGGACGCTCGGTAAAAAGCAAATTTCCGTCAGGCAAAAAGGCAAAGCCCCACGGAACTTCCAACCCGCTTGCAACCGTTTCGACACGGAATTTCGCGTCGCCTTTTTGCGTTGAAACAATTTCGTTTTCCGCCAAACCTTTCGGCTTTTGACCGCAACCGACCGCCATCGCGACCGAAACAAGAAATATCAAACAAAAATTTTTCATAAATTCCCCCTTAACTTTTTTAGGTTAGACGGCAGTTATCACATTTTTGTTTCACGCAAAATGTTTTTGCGGTAAGATTTTCTTGGCTAACAAGGTTCTGTCACACCGCGAATTAAACGAGTTGATTGCGGACGGATTGATGAATGAAAATCTAAACTCGTGTAAAATGCAATTTGAGGTAAAATTTATGAACGCCGTTTTAGAAGTTACCAAAATACCGCCAACCACTGAAGTTTTTCAAAATGGTCAAATCCTCAATGCAAGGCTGATCAGCGTTGAAGAATACGACCTAATGATTGAACACGGAATTTTGACAACCGAAGATAAAGTCGAACTCCTCAACGGAGTGATTATTAAAAAAATG
>JANPDZ010000738.1:0-5856 GCA_031431735.1 Acidobacteriota bacterium
TCTCTATCAACTATCATCTCTTATCTATTATCTACTCCGAATCGTTCTCTGCTATGACCTTCGGAATAGATGAAAGATGATAGTTGATAGTTGATAGATTCCGATTGAGGATGACGGACACACAACTTTTTAGACTTTGAATAAACCCTGGGTCTTTGGTCTTTAAGTCTTTGGTTTTTGAAAGAAATTGCAGATTATCGTTGAACTTCTCGCCTTTTCGCTTAATTTTCAGACTCTTGATTGAAAATTATCTGGTTTAACTTGAATATAACCAAAAACCAAAAACCAAAGACCAAAGACCTACTCAGATAAAAAAAAGCGGTCGGCAACGCTGCCGACCGCGAATCTTTTCAGACAAGAGGAGAAGAGCTTCACACTCTCCATGAAAGATCATGAAAACTTATTGATTAACAAGGCGCATTCGACCATCGGGCATCTTGATCGCCAAAGCGTTCGATTCATAGACCGTCAGCGGTTTCGATTGCTTCTGTTCGAGTTTGGCGGCTTGCGTTGTCGAAACTTTTTTGACCGATTTAATAAAGTTAGGGTTTGAAATCGAATTATAACGAGCCGTAATTCTTCGGACATATTCCTGCGTTTCACGATACGGCGGAATTTGATTGCCGTATTTCATGACAGCACCTTCGCCCGCGTTGTAACCTGCCAAAGCCAACACTACGTCGCCGCCGAAAGTATTGAGAAGCCAACGCATATATTTCACACCGGCGTCGATGTTTTGTTTCGGGTCGTAAATGCTCGTCACGCCGAAACGCCGTGCTGTCGCCGGCATCAACTGCATCAATCCGCTCGCGCCTTTGTAAGAAGTCGCTCTCAGTTTGAATGCAGATTCCTGATGCATCTGCGCGTAAATCAAAAGCGGATCAATGCCGTAACGTTTGCTTGAATCCACAATATACGAATCTATCACCGCATCGCCCGTCGTAAATCCGCCCAAAGCCGTTCCCGCAGCCATCGTCATTTTTGAATAACTGACATTCGTGATGTTGTTTTTTACGCCTAAACCGTCCTGCACACTCATTGTCGTCTGTGCGGTCTTCTGGACCACTCTTTTATCACCGGTTTTGGTTTTCTTCGGTTTGACAGCCGGCGTTTGCGCTATCGTCGGTTTGATGACGACTTGCACTCCGTTTGATGTGTCAAAATTATCGAAAACCCGCGAACGTGTTTGAGCCGAAGCGGAAATTGTCAAAAAACAGAAGACGGTGATTGAAAGAAGAGTGGTTTTCATATTTTTAATCATGACTATTTGCAATCCTGATTTTAGCTGTGGGGCTGTCTGTTGATTATTTGTGTGATTGGATTCTTGCGCCTAAACCGCTCGGTTTCTTGAGCGTCTATATTTTATTAAGATTTCTAAAACTTCTTTAATTCCAAAAAATATTTATTTATTTTAAACATTATTTTGCACTACTGATATTTCGTGTTTTTACCGGCTAAATCACAGATTTTCTTTAATGACTTTTCTTTTCGGCTATTTCCGCTTTTGTTTTTACTTTTACATCGCGTCAACTTCCGTTATTCTTTAGTCTATGCTCTATCTTTCGCAAATTTTGGGTCGCCCGATCTTTGACGTGGAAGGCGATAAAATTGCTTCGATCCGCGATGTTATTGTGCGTTACGGCGAAGAAGATTATCCGTCGGTCGTCGGACTTGTCGCCCGTTATCGCCGCCGCGATTTTTTTATGTCACGGACAAGAATTTCATCGTTGAGCGAAACCGGCGCCAAAATGAACTCGGAAAAGATCAATCTCAAGCCGTTCACGCGCCGCACAAATGAGGTTCTGCTGGCGAAAGACGTTTTGGATAGTCAACTGATTGATGTTGACGGCAAACGCGTCGTGCGTGTCAACGACGTGCAGATCATCGAAGTCAGCGACGAATGGCGCGTGAGCGGTGCGGATGTCAGTTTGCAAGGATTTTTGCGCCGTCTGATGCCGAAAGGTTTTTACGGCAGCTCAAAGATCGTCGAAGTCATTGATTGGGCGGACGTCGGTTATCTCGCCACTGATTCGGCATCGGCAGCCGTTACGCTAAAATCTTCAAAAGACAAACTTTCGCGTCTTCATCCGGTCGAAATCGCGCAGCTTGCCGAGCGATTGTCGCCGATTCACCGTACGGAAATTGTCGAATCGCTCGACGACGAGATCGCCGCCGACACGCTCGAAGAAATGTCCACCGAAAATCAGGCGCGAATTCTTGAAGAAATGGACGAAGAACGCGCCGCCGACATTTTGGAAGAAATGTCGCCCGACGATGCAGTTGACGTGCTCGGCGAGATGGACGAAGAAAAGGCACAGGAACTTTTCGATTTGATGGAAGACGAAGAAAAGGCGGATGTCGCCGAACTGATGTCCTTCGCCCACGATACGGCAGGCGGTTTGATGACGACTGAATTTGTTACTTTTCCAAAAGATCTGACAGTTTCGCAGGCGATTGCGCGATTGCGCGAGATGGCTGAAACACCGAATATGATCTATTACCTTTACGTTGTCGAAAAAGAAGATTCGTGGAAGATCTGCGGCGTAATTTCGCTTCGCAGCCTGATATTAGCCGATCCGACATTTCCGCTCTCTGAGGTAATGCGCGAAACATTTCAATTTGCCCATCCGGACGATGCCGCCGAAAAAGCCGCCCAAATGATTGCCGAATATAATCTGCTGGCCTTGCCCGTGATTGACGATCTCGGCGAGATTGCCGGCATCGTGACAGTTGATGACGCGATGGAAATCCTTCTGCCGAAAAACCTCGACCGCCGTTTGCCGCGCCTTTTCGGATAAATTATTTAGGCAATCCGATTTGATTTAGCAAATCCTGAAAACGCGGATCATCGCGCAGACAATCAACGGCCGGCTCGACTTTTAAGAAAGGCAAAAAGCCCGAACGCTCTTTTCGAGCTTGCTCAAACCATTCAAACGATTTGTCAAAATCGCCTAAACCCGCATAAATTATCGCAAAATTATAGGCAGGAACGTAGCGTTCTTTGTCCAAATCTTCGAGACTTGCCAAAACTTCCTGCGCTTCCGTGCGCTTTCCGGCGACGGCGTAGGCAAAGCCCAAGTAAGATTCAAACGCCAAACCACCGCACGAAAATTTGACGGCGTTGCTCAGGGCTTCGATCGCTTTTTCGAGCTTTCCCTGCTGCAAGTAAGCCAAACCCAAATTGCGATAGGCAAATGTCGAATTTTTGTCCATTTCCAACGCCTTTCGGCATTCTTCAATCGCCTTTTCATAATCTCTGTCGAAGTAATAGGCATAGCCGAGAGAAACGTGCGCGAACGGCGAAAGCGGATCGAGATTTTGGGCGTGTCGGCATTTTTCGATCGCTTCTGCGTGCCGCCCGACGGCTTTCAGATAAAATCCGTAGCCGTCGTGCGAATTCGGATATTTCGGGCTGAATTCGATCGCTTTTTGAAATTGGCGTTCGGCTTCCGGAAAATCCCAATCGTAAAGCAGCCGCGAAAAACCCAAAGAGCAATGCGCTTCGCCGAGCGTTTCGTCTAGTTCGAGGGCTTTCAGCGCGGCGGCTTCGGCTTTCGGATAAGCCTTGCGCGGCGACCAGCCGCCGGTCGAAGACGCGAGAAAACCGTAGGCTTCGGCGATTCCCGAATAGGCAAGCGCGTAATTCGGGTCAAGGTCAATCGCTTTTTGAAAATATTCGATGCCTTTTTTGATCCATTCTTCGGTACGTTTCGACGTGACGAAATAACGACCTTTCAGATAAAACTGATACGCTTCGGTGTTTTGCGTGTAACGCTTTGAAAGTTGTTTTTTGTCATCGCCCGAAAGTTTGAGTTTTAGTTTTTCGCTGATGTCTTCGGCAATTTCGTCCAAAAGCGTAAAAATATCGGTCATTTTGCGCCGGTAATTTTCGCCCCAGATTTGCGCTTCGTTGGCAATATCGACAAGTTCGGCATTAATGACGAGAGAATCGCCGATTTGCAGAATGCGTCCCGCAAAAACAGCGCGCACGCCGAGTTCGCTGCCGATTTCCTGCAAATCGTTTTCGCGTCCTTTATAACGAAAGACCGTGCTGCGCGGCACGACGCGCAGTTTCGGCAGTTTCGACAAAGAATTAATGATACATTCCGTGATTCCGTCCGCCAGATATTCGGTTTCCGCATCGTTTCCGCCATTGACAAGCGGCAGAACTGCTAATGAATCAATCGCTTTGCGCGTTCGGGTTTTGCGCGGCAGAAACGAATTTTTCGGCAAAATGCGGGTTGCGTTTTCAAGCGGAAACATCTCGCCGCCGGCGGTAAAAACATCGTTTGAAATATGAATTCGTTGAAGTTCGGTTTCAAACTCCAAACGCTGCCGGATCTGTTTCAAATCATCCGCGAAATCGTTCATTTTTTGGTATCGCTCAAGACGTTCTTTGTTCAGCGATTTCGTAATGATCCGTTCAAATTCCGGCGGGAGATTTCTGACAATTTCAGCAAGCGGTTTTGGTTCGGATTTTAAGATCGAAGCGATAATATCCGCCACGGTCGCGCCCGAAAACGGTAATTTTCGCGCCGTCATTTCATAGATCACTGCGCCGAGACTGAAAATATCGCTGCGCGCATCAACCTGCAAACCGCGCGCCTGTTCGGGCGACATATAAAACGCCGTGCCGAGAATCATTCCGGGTGATGTTGATTGCGACACGGGGACGCGGGGAAGGGGTGACGCGGCGATTAAGGTGTTGTCTTCTTCTGCGTGTCCCCGTGTCTCCGCGTCTCCGCGTCGGTCAGTCAACTTGGCGATGCCGAAATCCAGAACCTTCACATAACCGTCCGTGCGAATCATGATGTTTTCGGGTTTGATGTCGCGGTGAACGATTCCGGCGTCGTGGGCGGCGATCAACGCAGCCGCGATCTGCGCGGCAATATCGAGAATTTCCGCAAAATTCAGTGCTTGATTTTGCATCTTTTGCCGCAGCGTTTCGCCTTCGACAAATTCGGTCGCGATAAAATGATTGCCGCCGTGTTCGCCGATGTCAAAGATCGTCAGGATATTTGGATGATTGAGCGCAGATGCGGCGTCGGCTTCGCGCCTGAAACGCTCGATCGCCGAAGCATCGCGCATCAAACTTTCGGGCAGAATTTTGATCGCGACATCGCGCCTTAAACGAGTGTCCGAGGCGCGGTAAATCTCACCCATGCCGCCCGCACCGATCGCGGACTGCACTTTGTAATGACCGATTTTTTCGCCGATGACAATCATTTTTGAAGCCTTTAATTATACCATTCATTTCATCTGTGAAACAATTTTATGAGGAGATTATTTTAAGGCGTTTATTGGTGTGAAAAACTTCAAAGACTTTTAATTTTATGATCGCAATCCGCACCGATTTTAAGACGATGCGGATAACAAACGGCGCGAGCGATTGCGAAAGGCTTTGCTGATGTTTGGCAATCCGATTCAATTTTCAGTCTTTGAATGTGATTTGTCGCGGCGGCAGATCGAGGTGCTGGAGCGGACGATTCGTGGTATAATAACGGCTGACAAAGACAATGTGCGGATTTACCAAATTTGCGCGGTGTGTGCGGAAAATGCCGAAACATTCGGCGGCAAGGCTCTCGCCAAAACCGAAAATGTTTATGTGATCTGAAAAGAAAATGTATTTGTAAGCTATTGACACAGCAAACTTTAACCGAGTTTTCCGGCTAATTTTCCGCGAACCTCCCGCCGATTTGTGTCAGAATGCAACACATTTCTTATAAGTTGTTGAATATCTCGACTTTAGATAAAAGCAGAAAAAAGCCTGTTTGATTTCCAAGCTGATTTTTGCCTTTTTCTGTTCTGTTTGTTCCTCATCATTCTACTTGTTTGACAAGTTTTGGCTTTTTTTTG
>JANPDZ010000739.1:0-5131 GCA_031431735.1 Acidobacteriota bacterium
TTTTTCAAACGAAACGTCGGCGCCGATCAGCCGTCCTTTCGGCGCACGGGCGACAACATCGCCCGCTTCGAGCGAAACAGTCGCGCCGAGTTGTTCAAACGCCTTCAGATGCAAATCTATCGGACGCGTGCCGATCGCGCAGCCGCCCGGTAAACTGACTTTTGCCTGACCGAAACGTGCGAGCAGCGGTCCGAGTGCCAAAACGCTCGCCCGCATTGTTTTGACGAGTTCATACGGAGCCTCAAAAGTTTCGATATGTGCAGCGGTAACTTTATGCGTGCGAAGTTCGGGCGTTAGAACAGTTGCGCCCAAATCTTCCAAAAGTCGGCGTTGCGTGATCAAATCTTTGACGTAGGGAACATTATGTAAAATAACGGTTTCCGCCGATAAAAGCGTCGCCGCCAGACACGGCAGAGCGGAATTTTTCGCGCCGCTGATCTCGATCTTTCCTTTCAGCGGTTTGCCGCCTTTGATTAAAAATTTATCCATAAAAGCTATTTTAAAAGCAGAAAAGATTCTGCTCGGTTTCAGAATTTCTTATAGAAGCAAGTAGCAAATCTTATCACGAGTTTGAAAAAGAATAAAATTAAAGGTGGAAAATATTTTAAGGGTTAAATATGATTTTTTATTCGGAAGGGCGACTCGCCTAAAACTGATATTTTTGCCATAAATTTAGCTGTTAGCTGTCAGCTGCCAGCTTTTAGCTTTTCCGAATGAAAATTTCGGCATCACAAAATTTGAAACAGCTCTATTTTTTCAACACATAGCGATTGAAAACAACGTCGGGCGTTTCCGTATTGCGCCCCTTTTGCAGATTGATCGCGAGCCGGATAAATTGCGCCATTGACCACGCGAGCGGTGTTGCCGAGCCGTTGCCTTCGCCGAATTTGAGCGGCGGAATAAAGCCGTAATCTATTCTTTTCGGGATTTCGGGTTTGTCCCAGATCTGTTCGGGAATCATCAAACCGTCGTTTGCGAAAGCGAGCATTGCATCAAGCCGCGATTTGGCTTTTGCTAAACATTGCGATTTGGTTTTTGGTTTTTGGTTTTTGGTTTTCAAATCCGCAATCCGCAATCCGCAATCCGCAATCTCAAATTGTCCGCGTTCGCCTGTCAGAAGCGTCCAAAGATGCCCGTTGCCGCGCCACGTCGTGTCCCAATTCCAGCGGTTTCCTTCATAAGTGTCGCCGTAACCATCGTGATTGTAGCGATACCACGCCTCGCCGTTCGGCGTTTTGATCTTTAGAACTTCGTCAACGACTTTGAGCGATTTTTGAATCAACGCGTCGTCGGGCGATTTGACTCCCAAACGGACGAGTTCAAGAAATCCCGCGTCAACGATTTCGCGTTCGTCAAAAGTTCCCGCACCGTTGCCGAGTTCCAATTTTTCACCCGAATCGGATTTCCCGTTTTGCGAAAGCCGCAGATAATAATTGCCGTCGCCGTATTTTCCCGTTTTTGTGGCTGTCCAGTTTTCGATATTTCTTTGCCAAGCGTCCGCAGTTTCAAGCCAACGTTTTGCTGAATCAAAATCACCGTTTTTCTGCGCGATTTCCGCCGCGCAAACGAGTCCGGCAATCTCCGCCGCGATCGTCGAGGGCGAAAATCCGGCTTCTTCTTCCCAGCGTTCCTGTTGCGTGCGCGGACCGTTTTTAACAATGTAATCAGCCGAGCGTTTGATGTTTTTTTCGTAAGTTGTTTTGTCGGTTTTGCCCAGTTGATAAGCCAAAATCAGCGGATACGCGATTTCGTCCATCTGAATCGAATCGCCGACCGTGCGCCCGTCGAGCCACGAGATTTGTGGAAAACTGCCGTCACTCCGTTGTTGATATTTGAACAAATATTCAAGCGCACGGATTGCCGCCGCTTTGTCACCTAAAGCCATCTGTGCCGTCGCGACCTGATACAAATCGCGCGACCAGACGAGATGATAACCGGTCGTCGTTTCGTTGCCGTTATTGCCTCCGCCCCACGGAACGCTTAGACTCGCGACATTGCCGCCCGGATAGCTTTTATCTTCAAACGCCTTTAAGACCATCGCCGCCATATTAAACTGCGCCTGATATTTCGGCTCGACTTTCGGCAGAGTTTTAACGTAATCTGCCCAACCTTTTTCGTATTCGGCGAGACATTTCGCAAAGCCTTTTTCGGATGTTTCTTCAGCAACTTTAAAAGCCTTGCCCGAATTTTCTCCAAAAGCTAAAACTAGAGTGAATTTTTGAGAACCGCTGAATACGGGAACTTTAGCGACTTGAAGGACGTTTCCATTTACCACTTTTGATTCAAAACGGTCATTTAATTTACCGTTCTTTCTCAGTTCTTCCATTCCGTCATTTACGCCGTAAAAATCATTTGAGGCTTCTTCCATTCCAACCATTGTGCCCTTAATCATCAAAGCCGAAACAATATTCTTTTCTTGGGCTAGCAATGCGTATGGAAATGGTTTTGGTGAACCGAAATGTCCGACTAAATTATTCCAAGCAGTGTCGTGCATTCCAGAATTGTTGATTGACGGGTCGTAATAAAGATAAATTTGCTGGTCTTTATTTTTGGTTTCAAATTGAACGTCAATTAAAAGCGAATCGCGTTCGACATCAGTTGTGTAGGTTTTCGTGATTTTCCATTCGCCCGATTTTGCCGTGTTGATTTGCTGAAAACTTAATGAATCGGTGCGCAGCGGCTTGATTTCGTGATTCGCATCGTCGCGTTCGGTTTCGATCTTTTTCGTTTTCGGATTAACGACGACAAATTGCAAAACATTGACGTTTGCCGTATCAACTTGGGGATAGAAAACTTCGGTCAGCATTCCGCCTTGCAAAGTGAACCAGATCTTTGATTCGAGCGTGTTCGCCGTTCCGACGGCTTGTTTGCCCGCGCTCGACCATTGCGCGTCTTTGCCGGGAGCGTTGGGCGCGAGTGTTTGTGCGTGTGAAGAAAGAAAGAAAATTAACGCCAAGGCGCAGAGGCGCCAAGGCGCAAAGTTAAAAAGGCTGTTTGTAATCGACCTGCCGAAACTTTTTATCATAAAATCTTTGCGTCTTTGCGCCTCTGCGCCTTGGCGTTAAAAACCCCTACTTCAATTTTATTCGTTTGAACGCCTTCGGGATTTCCTTGTTCTTCATAAACCATTTCCAGACATTTCCCGAACGCAGATTTTCCGCGCTGAGCAGCGTGATGCCGACATCAATGCCGATCACATCTTTATTGACCCAACCGTTATGCGGATTGAAAGCGTCCGCAAAGCCGTAGCGGCCGTAGATCTTATCGCCGTATTTCGATTTCATCTCTCGAAGCGCGGCGAGCGAAATATCGGGCGTGAACATCAGCGAACCGGCGGGAGCGCACGGCACAACCGTGCCGTCAGTTTCGGGCGAGCGCGGCGGCGCGCCCCAAGCCGTGTAGCCGCCGACGAAATCGGAAGCCGTTAAACCCCAGATATTCTCGCTGTATTTCGGGAATTCCTTGCTCAAGACATCAATAAAAAATTGGCGTTGAGCGCGAGTCGCTTTGACGGAATTTTCAAAATAATCAACCTTGAAATCACGATAGCGTTCGCGCTTGTTCCGAAAATCTATCCAGGCGTGTGAATACTGATGAATGAAAAGCGGTGAAACCGCCGCCAGATATTTATAGCCGCCATATTCCTGCCAGTCGCGGCGAAGCGCATACCACGATTTCCAAGCAAGCGGATGAGTCGGCGAAGCGATGCCCAAGACATAAAGAATCGCTTCTTCGCTGTAATCGTTCCAGCGATTTTTGATATAGCCCGATTCGTTGTGCCAGCCGTGCGAGAGCAAATATTTATCGCCATTGAGCATCGCCGGAAAGTCCACGCGGTTATAGATTTTTGTCGCCAGCCGAACGATTTCCTTGTCCTGCGAGAAACATTGCCGAACGCTCAAAACTCCGCCGAGCAGCAGTGCGGTGTCAATCGTCGAAACCTCGCTTTGCCAGCGTCTTTCTTCGGTTTCCGTATCAATCCAATGATAAAACCAACCGTCTTTGGTAAAAGCGCGGTTGGCAAAGAATTCGAGTGTGATGCGGGCTCTCGACCGCGCTTCTTCGGGTTTGACCCAATTGCGGTCGGCGGCAATGCAAAGTCCGGTCAAGGCAAATCCGGTCGAAGCGATGCTGCCGACGTTGTAATGGTTTTCGCCTTTGCCGGGCGCGTCGCCGTTCGTTCGTGCACGGTCGAGCGTCAAACCGTTTTTCTTGCCCGAATGTTCCCAAAAGAAAAGAAAAGCGCGGCGTTCCAGATCATCGAGAAACGCTTCGTCTTCTTTGTTTAATTTATAAATTTGCGCGGTTTGCGCGATTGCCGGAAATCTGCCGAACAAACACAAAAAAAGCAGAATCAGAACGACACTAAAGCCTGAACAAACAGGCTTTGTAAATTTTGAAATATAGAAAATCACAATTTTATTCGCAGTCAGTATTGAATAATAAAACTTACTGAAATAATGAATAATTGAAAATTAATAATTGATAAATTCGTGATGAGCGAAACCACTTTATCAATTATTCATTATCAAATATCAATTATTTCAGTCGTTGTTGAAAGTTTTTTCATTGCCAATACTCAGATTATTTTACCGTAAAATCAGCCTCTAAACCGTCCGCCGAACTTTGTCCGACCCAAACTTTAAAGTCCCCGGGTTCGACCGTGAATTTATTCTGCGCGTTGTAAAAGCCAAGATGTTCGGGTTTCAAAGTAAAAGTTACGGAGCGTTTTTCGCCGGCACGAAGCGAGACGCGTTCAAACCCTTTCAGCTCTTTGACAGGTCGCGTCAGACTTCCGACCAGATCGCGGATGTAAAGTTGGACAACTTCAGTTCCCTCGCGCATTCCGGTATTTTGAATATCGACCGAAACAATTACAGAACCGTTCGGTGCGATCTGCTTTGAACTCAGGCGGATATTACTAAGCCCGAAATTAGTGTAGCTCAAACCGTAGC
The DNA here is from genome assembly GCA_031431735.1 of Acidobacteriota bacterium. Taxonomy (GTDB): domain Bacteria; phylum Acidobacteriota; class Blastocatellia; order Pyrinomonadales; family Pyrinomonadaceae; genus JAFDVJ01. The sequence continues at coordinate 4,956 of JANPDZ010000739.1, forward strand.
CGAACGGATACAGCGGCGTGTTCGCAATGTCGAGATATTTGCTGGTATATTTTTCTTCCGCTTTGAATGGTCGGCCCGTGTTCATCTGATTATAAAAGATCGGAATTTGTCCGACACTGCGCGGAAACGTCACAGGTAATTTTCCGCTCGGATTCGTGTCGCCGAAAAGCACATCG
>JANPDZ010000740.1:0-2644 GCA_031431735.1 Acidobacteriota bacterium
CAGAAAACTTATTTTACGGACTATTTAATAGAGCAATTTTTAAGTTATCTGGTATTTCGCCAAATGTTTGTAGTTCCGCCTTGAGGCGGTCTTCGACTGTCGTCAACTCAAAAATATCTGAATACTTAAACTAAAACCGCCTGAAGGCGGAACTACAAACGATAGAAAACTTAAAAATTGCTCTATTTAACTTCCAAAATAATATTTTCTGTCAATTTATTTGATGACAAAGCCGATTCGCAAAGTCGGCTTTTTCGTTGTAAAATTTTGTTATGACAGAAGAAGTAAATGAAATCAAAGAAAATCCGACAATTGAAAAACTCGAATCGGTCGGACAAATAATTATCGGCGAACTCGAAAAAATCGGCGGGATTTTGATGGCAGATCCGATTGCGCAAGCCGAAGGCGATCTGGTGCAGGAAGCGGGCAGCCGGCATCTTGAAACTGCGGACGGTTTAGAGGAAGCAAAAATCGAAAAACACAGAGAAAAATCCAACCCAACTGAATAAATCCAAAAATGACAAAGAAAATTTTTATTGCCGGCGCAGGCGGAATCGGTGAAGCCGCCGCGCTTCTGTTGCGTGAATGGTCTGAATTTGAAATAGAAATTTACCTTGGCGACATCAACCGCGAAAGTTTGAACAAAGCGAAAGATTTTGTTCTGCAAAATTCGGCGAAAACTTCAAAAGTCGAAACGGTTTTGATGATATCTGACAGTTTGAACGAATCAATGAAAAACGCGTTTGAAATGTGCGATGTTTTGCTCGATTGTTCGCCCGGAAGCCAGGCTCCGCGTCTCGGACATTTCGCGAAAGATTTCAAAATGCACTATGCGAATCTGACCGAATATGTCGCCGAAACCAACGAACTTATGGCTTTGGCAAAGACTGCCGAGACGGGTTTTGTTTTGCAAACCGGTCTCGCACCCGGATTTATCAATGTTTTGGCGATGTCGCTCTACAACCGGTTTGTTCAGCAATACGAGAACGAAAAGGTCGAAAAAATCGGTATGAAAGTCGGTGCATTGACAGCCCATGCGCACGCGCCGCATTATTACGGTTTTACCTGGTCGCCGATCGGCGTGGCGACTGAATACGTCAAAAATTCGGTTGTTCTCAGAAATTACAAAATTACGAAAAAGCCCGCGCTTTCGTCGCGTGAAACGATCGTCATTGGCGGGCGCACTTACGAAGCCGATCTGACTTCGGGCGGCGCGGCTGATCTGCCGGATTATTTTGCGGGTAAAGCAAAAAATCTCGAATACAAAACTCTGCGCTACGTCGGTCATTACGATTGGGTCGAATCAGTTATTAGAAAACTGCCGAAGGACGCGAATTTGCCCAATACCCTACAAACAGTGATGCTCGAAGCCGTTCCATCGGTCGAAGACGATTTGGTTCTGGTTCACGCCTCGGTTGACGGATTTGATGTCAGCGGCAGACGCCGAATGCTCGAAAAAGCCTTTTATGTTCAGCCGCTCGAAATCAACGGCAAAACGCTTCGTGCTATTCAAACGACGACCGCCGCGCCGCTTTGCGAATCGGCGATGATGCTGCTGACGGGAAATTACAAAGGCGTTGTGTTGCAAAGCCAACTTAATCCGGAAGAATTTATGAAAGGGAATTTTGTCAGCCGAATTTACAGATAATTTGTATCTGAGTAGGTCTTTGGTTTTTGGTCTTTGGTTTTTGGTTTTATTCAATGAAAACCTGTTGATTTTCGATCAAGATGCGCGGAAAAATAAGCGGATTGGTGAGAAATTCATCGTCAATCTGCAATTTCTTCCAAAAACCAAAGACCAAAGACCTAAACAATTAGGATAATTTGTTGTTTTATGAAAATTGTTTGTCTATCTGACACGCATAATTGCAATGATCAAATTACCGTTCCCGATGGCGATGTTTTGATTCACGCGGGCGATGCGACCGTTCGCGGAACTGAGTCCGAAGTTGAAGACTTTTTAGCGTGGTTTTCTTCTCTGCCGCATAAACACAAGGTCTTTGTCGCGGGAAACCACGATTGGCTTTTTGAAACGAATAACCGGTTTGCGCGGCTTTTGACCGCGAATCATAACATCAAATATCTTGAAGATTCTTTTACGGACATCGAAGGCTTAAAGATTTACGGCTCACCGTTCCAACCCCGGTTTTTTGATTGGGCGTTTAACCTGAATCGCGGCGCGGAACTCGCGGAAAAGTGGAAATTGATTCCGGACGATATTGATATTTTGATCACGCACGGACCGCCAAACGGCATTTTGGACGAAGTTCCGCGCAAATATTGGATTGAAAACACGGGTTGCGAAGAATTGCGAAAACGGGTTGAAGAAATTGCGGTTCAACGCAAACTCAAACTCCACGTTTTCGGGCATATTCATTGCGGTTACGGTCAAACAGAAAAGTTCGGCGTAAAATTTGTCAATGCTTCAAATTGCGATGAAAGCTATGAACCTACGCAACCGCCGATCGTGATTGATTTGTAAATGATAAAAATTATCAGAACAGATTCGGAAAATACGGATTTTCAGGAGCTTGTAAAATTGCTTGATGAAGATTTGAGCATTCGTGACGGCGCAGAACACGCCTTTTACGCCCAATTTAATAAAATTGATTCGATCAAGAATGTCGTGGTTGCTTTTCAAAAC
>JANPDZ010000741.1:0-2294 GCA_031431735.1 Acidobacteriota bacterium
GAAACATCTGAAAATGCTGTTTCCGCACTCATCTTCAACTATTCGGGAACGAAATTATAAACAATCACGCCCGTCACTTTGACGGCTTTTCCGCTCAAAAGCGTTGGCGAAAATTTCGATTCTCGCGCCGCTTGAACCGCCGAAGCGCGAAGTAGCGGATGTCCCGAAACCGCTGATGCCGAAATGACATCGCCTTTTTCGTCAACCGTAACTTGCACATTGACCGCACCGCTGGCGCGAACGGCTCGTGCCGCTGCCGGATATGCAGGTTTGACAAGATTGGTTGCCTTGCCGTTTATAACTCCGCCTGAAACTGTCTTCGTGGAACTTGGATTATTTGAGGTTATACTCGGTGCGGGAGTTGTTGTTTTTTCGATTTTCGCGGAAACCAACTCCCGGTGTTTTTGTTCATCAGCTTCGGCTAAATCGTTCTTACCGAGCTTTCGATAAATAAAAACCCTGTCATAATAATAATTTTCGTCATCGGGTTTGAAACGAATCGCCTCAGAAACGTCGGCGAGTGCTTTCTCAAACATTTCTTCTTCGAGATAAATTTTACTCCGCAAGTAATAACTGCGGGAGGCTTTCGGCTCAATTTCGATTGCTTTGCCATAATCCGCTAAAGCCAAATCGGATTGCTTTTTTTGACGATAACCGTAACCCCGCAAAAGAAATGCGTTGGCATTGTGCGGGTCGAGGCGAATGGCTTCACTTAAAGCCCCAAACGCACAATCATCAAGACTCGTGACACTGTTGCCGCTGAAAATCTCGATGTGCTTGACTGCCCGATTGTAATAATCTTGTGAAGTCTCCGGCTCCGGCTCACCCGCAATTGTGCAATTGTATTGTTTGGTATATTTCGCCAACAGATTTTTTCCCGACCAAGACCAGTAACCGAAAATGCCGAGAGCCGAGAGCAAAACCACACCTAATCCTAAACAGCCTAAAACATTGCGCGTCATTTTTGAGTTCGATGACGAATTGTTGATTAGGGATTTTGGCGAAACGAGCGTTGGAACCTCACCAAGCACCGCCGTTTTTTCCGGTTGCATACTTTGGACACCGGCTCCGCAATTTGTGCAATAAACCAGAGTTACGCCAAATTCGTTTGAAATCTCGCCGCCGCATTTTTGACAAATCAATTTATTCATAATTTAGATTTTTGTTATATTTCTTTCGGAAACTGATATTGAGACATCAATCCATCATTCCGAAAATTATTCTGCCACCGGTATTGAACGCGTCCTGCCTGACCTTTCAACGACGGATTCTCTTGATTTGCCGTTGAAAGCCCGGCTTAAATACAAATCAACCTAAATTGGCGCGCCTTTTGGATTCCAAGTATAAACTGTGCCTTCCCAGTCATCTATGAATCCGAATGGTACGTTGTCAACCAGCGGTAAATTCCAGGCACTCATTTGCGAGGCACTTCCAGCTTTTACAAATACGCCTGCTTCCTGGGCAAGACGGTAACAAAAATAATTACCGTCTGTGATACTTCCGGCTTCACCTATCTGTGCTACTTTGCAAGCCACTATCCAAATTCTTTCAACTAAATTATCTGCTTTTAAGATTGCAAATTTTTCGACATCATCGCGGGTTATACCTTGTCCGATTTTGATTTTTCCCGGTTCACCGTGACTGTTAATGACAAGTGTTGACAAAGAGCCACCCGGAGCCGATCTCGCGACTTTCGCAATCCATTCGACCATGTGGGAAACACTTGTGCTTTTAGGAACTTTCCAGGTATTCCACATTTTGTAATCCGGTCCCGCACTATTGTGCGAATTCAATGCCATATGGGGATAGGGAACGCTAATCATAGTTTTTCTCCTTTTGAAAATTGTTTATTCCTTTGCCTGTGCCGCAAGCGAATTGACGCAAGAGCATCAACCAGCCATCGGCGGTTTCCAAGATTGAACAGCACCAAAAATGATGTTGGCAATTGTGCGCGAGAGTGCGGCGCACGAGTTACGGTTACTGTTTATCAACCTTTGCTTTAGACTTGTTCCGACAAACAATCCAAACTATTCGACTAATGCCCAGGAGATTCGTCCGGGTGGAAAATCGAGAACCCAAGGCTGAAGTATTAATCCCGTCCCTTCGTCATTTGCTCCCCAAAAGCCCTCAAAGTCGTTTAATCTGATCCCCCACGTATTATCGCTGTTGTAAAGTAAAAAATGCCTGACGGTGAGCTCTCCGTTCGACTGTTGTCTGTAAACCGCTCCGCTGTTATAACGGATGTAGCCTTTATCAATCGTTCGCCAACTTCCGGTCGTCGCCCAACTATTTAC
>JANPDZ010000742.1:0-5274 GCA_031431735.1 Acidobacteriota bacterium
GGCGTTCCCGGCGTTCTCTGCGTTAAAAAATATCAGAAAACTTATTTTACAGACTACTTGAGGGGGCGCGGAGTTTTTTCAGGCTTATAATTGGCTGGTTTTGAAAAGTTGAGTAATCCAAAACCACCACTGAGAATTAAAGACTATAATTTATAAGCATATTTCGTGAAAAAAACTCCGCGCCCCCTCGACTACTTAATATGTCGCCGATGAAAATTTTTCGACCTTGTCGCGGCTGAGAATGAAAATATTATCGGTTGCGTCAACTGTTATCTTTTCAAAATATTGAGTATTGAGCGGAATGCTTCTCAACATAACACCTTCGACATTGAGGACGTTGACCTGTTTTTTTCCGCTGTTGTAGGCGTAAATTTCGCCTTTTGAATTAAGCGCGATGACATTGTTGCTGAAAATACCCGCGAATGGCGCGCCTTCCCAAGTGAAGCGGTCAACATAACTGCCGTCTGATTTGAATCGGTAAACATATGGTATTGTTGTTCCGACATAGCCATTCAACAGAAAAATATCGCCCGACACGCTGACCAAAATACCGCCGCCCATCAATGCCCGAAAATTTTTATCCTGTCCTTTGAGCAGGTCTTTATGTTTGATCTCGCCATTACCGCCGGGCGACACCATAATAATATATTCGCCTTCGGGAAAAGATGACGCAAAAACAGCGAGTTTGTCGTCGTTTTGCATAAACATATCCAAAACCCTCGCTTCCTGCGGCTTATTCATCCATTTCTCGCCGTTTAATTCCACTTTACCGATGAATTTGCCCGTGTTGCCGTCGTAGCGAAGGAGCTCTTTTTTCTCGACCACCGCATAAAGTGTGTTTTTACTGTCAATCGCCAGATTGGTTATCTTGTTTGAATATTGATCGTTGGTTTTTGAAGAGCTTTCAGTCACATTCCAGAGTTTGACAAATTTGCCGCTTGCATCGAATTTTTGAATTCGCAATGTTCCGTCGCCGACATAAATACTGCCGTCTTTGCCGACCGCGATCGCCGAAGCATTTTTGAACTGACCTTGGCCGAAACCGCTCGCGCCGAAAGTGAGCAATATGTTTTTAGATTTGACGGGCGATGGATACGGCGTCGGATAGCGGCTCGGCGGCGGCACTTTATTGGCGACTACGGCGATAAAAAAGGCGATGATGCCGACCGTTCCCAATATCAAAAGAATCGGGATTGTAATAAGCGCGCCCATCGCAAATTTTTCCTTTCCGCTGAGTGGTTCTTTCTGCTTTGGCGTTTGCAGAGTATATGGATTTGTTACATTCGAATTGGGATATTGATTTATAAGACTTGCCCCGCAATTGGTACAAAATACCAGAGTTCCGTTTAAGTTATCAGTAATTTGGTTGCCGCAAATCTTGCAAATCTCTACATTCATTGTTTAATTTTCCTATTATTTTGGTAAAGCTACAAGAATAAGAAGTATTTTTAGAAGATTTTTGCCCTATATTATATTCACAGCGGTTGATTTGCCGTTTCTTTGCGATTTATTGGCTTGAATGATAGTTTTATAATATGAAACGACGAGACTTTTTAGCAATATCTATCGGGACGGCAATCATTTCGGGGTTTCCGGCAATCATCGGCAAAGCCAAACCGCGCGAGTTTCCGCCCTTACCGTATGAAGAAAATGCGCTTGCTCCCGTGATTTCTGCGCAAACCGTCAATATTCATTACAACAAACATCACAAAGGTTATTTTGATCCGGTCAACAAATTGACCGCCGAAACGCCGCTTGCTGAAGCAACCTTGGAAGAGATCATTATGAAAACTTACAAAGATGCGACCAACCTCAATAGTCCGAGTCTTTTTAATATGGCTTCGCAGGTTTGGAATCATACCTTTTATTGGAATTCGATGCGCACGGGCGGCGGCGGCAAACCGGCGGGTAAATTGTTGGATAAAATCAACGAATCATTCGGCGATTTCGACAAGTTTAAGAAAGCCTTTGCCGATGCTTCCATAACAAACTTCGGAACAGGTTGGAGCTGGCTCGTCGCCGACAAAAAAGGTAAACTCTCCGTCATCAAAACCGAAGATGCCGATTCGCCTTTGACGATGAAACTCAAACCGCTGCTGACGATTGACGTTTGGGAGCACGCTTATTATCTCGACTATCAAAACAAACGCGCTGCATATGTTGATGCCGTCATAGATAAACTTCTGAATTGGGATTTTGCCGCAGCGAACTTGGGTTAGGAAATAACTTTAATGCAAAGACACAAAGAAATATATAAAAATCTTTGCGTCTCTGCGCCTTTGCGCCTTTGCGTTAAATATAACTCTTTAACTCTTTTATTAGGCTTTCGCTTTCTTTATTTCTTCAACCAAAACAGGTACGGCTTCAAACAGATCGCCGACGATGCCGTAATCGGCAATGTCGAAGATCGGAGCTTCGGCGTCTTTGTTGATGGCGATGATCGTGCCGGCATTCTTCATCCCGACGATGTGTTGAATCGCGCCTGAAATGCCAAGTGCAATATAAACCTTCGGTGCGACTGTTTGTCCCGATGAGCCGATCTGACGATCGATCGGCAGCCATTCGGCATCACAGATCGGACGCGATGCGGCGAGGTCTGCGCCTAAAGCATCGGCCAGAGATTGAGCAACGGCGATGCTTTCCTGTGATTTAATACCGCGGCCGACCGCGACGATGATTTCCGATTTCGTCAGATCAACCGACGCTTTCGCTTCCTGAAAAGGCTCTTCGGCAACCATTCGGATGTCGCCGATATTGACATCAATTGATTCAACACTTGCGCTTCCTTTTTCGGCGTTATCGCCGCGAAACGCGCCTGATTGAAACGTCACAAAAAATGGAGCGTCGCCGCCGATTGTCACATCAGCATCCAATTTGCCCAAGAAAATCCGCCGCGTCAAAACGAGTTTTCCGCCGTCCGACTTATAACGAATACAATCGCCGACGACTTCTTTGCCGCGCCGCGCCGCCACCTTCGGCGCGAAATCGCGCACCTGATAGCTGTGCGACATCACGACATATTGCGGATTCTCTTTTTTAATGACCTCTTCAAAAGCATCGGCGTAAGCGTCGGGTGTGTAGATGCTGAGTTTTGGATTACGCGCGACGATGACCTTTTCGATGTTGTAGGCGGCGATCGTCTCTGCCAGAGCGCAATCCTGATCGCACGGAATGACGGCGGCAACCTTTAATCCCAAATCTTTTCCGATGCTCTGCGCGGCCACCACCGCTTCGAGAGAGGTTTTGTTCAGGACGCAGTTTTTGTGTTCGATGAAAACTAAAATATCGCTCATATTGTTTCGATTGTGCAGGGCAAATTAAAAGGTACCTTACCTTACGCAAATCAGAAAAGTTTTCACCGCAAAGGACGCTCGTGGCGCAAAGTAAAAAAAAGTTTGATAAGAGATGCGGTTAAATCTCTTTCCGATAAAAACGTCCAAAAACTCTTCTCTTTTTCATTCAAAAAAGATTGTTTCGATTGAAAATGAAGAGTTGTCAAAGATATTTCAAAAAACTTAGCGTTCTTAGCGTCCTTTGCGGTAAAAATTCTTAAATTGCGTAAGGTGAGAAGGTAAATTATGACAAAAAGACCGAAACTTGGCAAACGCCGCATTTCGGTCTTTTCGTTTGTAAGTTAATTAAAACGGTTTATTTAACCGTGAAATTAGCCACCGGATAATCAGGCGCGGTCAGCGAACCGGCCGAGAGTCCCCAATTTACCTGCATCGGCGAAGCAAAAGTGTTTCGCACCAGGAAGTTTGTCAGGGCGGCAGTTTGTCCGCTTCGCCAAACTGCTAAGTCGGTTTTATTGTCGCCGTCATAATCACCCGGAACAATGTAATCGGTCGCCGGATTTCCGAATGTTTGAACAAAAAACTGGCTCGTTGAACTCTTCAAAATATACCAGTCAAAGTTTGCACCGTTCGTTCTGACGGCGGCAACATCGTTTCTTCCGTCGCCGTCAAAATCGCCCGTCACGAATTTATCGGTATTTAACCCGAACGGGAAAATGGCAACACCGGCAGTTGTTCTTAGTTGATAATGCGTCATTTGTCCGCCGGCGTTGCGGGCGGCGTGGAAATCAAACCTGCCATCGCCGTCAAAATCGCCCGGCACCGCCACGTCGCCTTGTAGTCCCCAAGGTACAAAAGTTACGTTGCCCATCGGATTACTTAACGAACCGCGATAATAGAAAGTGCTCTGACCGCCACCTGTTCCGTCGCGGTACACTGCCAAATCAGCTTTACCGTCGCCGTCGTAATCGCCGACGATTGACGAATCATCGCCGGTCTGTCCAAACGCTTCAACCCGAACCGTGCTGTTCGAACTGTTTAGAATATAGAAAGAAGCGACATTCGCGGCACCCGGTCGCCAAACGGCAATATCGGTTTTCCCGTCGCCGTCAAAATCCGCCGGTGTCGCTTTGTCACCCGCTGAAAATCCGACGCCAAGCCCCCAATCTGATGCCGAAGTTCCGCCGCCGTTGGTTTGTGTCCACCAGGTTGTTTGCGTAACAGCCGAAGCCGAACGTGCGACGGAAAAGTCCGTTTTGTTATCGCCGTTAAAATCCAGCGAACGCGAACGCGGTGCCAGCGGTGCTCCGGCAATCGTGCCGTCCAGCTTAAACGGAAACTCTTGCTGCAAAGGAATCGGCGTCGGATTTCCGGTCGGGGTTTGTCCGGCGTCATTTGCATCTACCCAAGCGGTTGTAAATTGACGGGCGTTACCTCCGGGAACGCTTCGCGTTCCGATGACGGCTGATGTCGGAGCGAAGTGCGCCGTCGTCGCGCCGATTTGCGTATTCCAGTCAATCCAGTAATTTCCGGCAGTTAAGACCGCTGCCGGAGAAACCGTTATGTTGTTCTGCCAAATAATCCGATTCGTCGCAGGAACCGACGGTGGATTCGCGCCGGTGCCGACAACCGAATTGAAAATGCGAAACAAATTAGAATCAGTTGAACTGGCAAGCCGATTGGTCGTAGTATCGCCAAAAATAATCGTGCTTCCGGGATCGTTCGGTCTGCCATTCCAAATCCGCAGAGTTGCGGCGGCGATCGGGCTTGTTGCGCCGACAAATCCGGTTTGATACGCAAAGACAATGACCTGATTGATCGTCCAGGTTTGCCCGACCGGAACATTAAAATCATCGGCACATCGAAACACGGTTGCCGTTACGGAACAGGAAACGCCGGCCAGCGTGTTAGCATAATTTGTTACACCAAAATCATTTTGCGCTTCGCTCCATTGCTTTCCGGCAGGCGCGGCAACACCGCT
>JANPDZ010000743.1:0-5137 GCA_031431735.1 Acidobacteriota bacterium
GGCGAGGCTGTGCCTCGAATTTGGCGGCGCAGCCGCAGAAAATCAGGGAAAACTTGCCGGAAAGGCAGAGCCTTTCCGCACATCGGGCGGCAGAGCCGCCAAGGCGCATTGATTTTCAAAGATGTGTAGATACTAATGGCAACAGACGAGTGCCAATTGATAAGCAAAACACACAAATTATTTACAGTAACGATTTTTATAAATGCGAAGATTTTTGAATGGAATTTTGAAATGCCGGAAAGTGCTGATTTACGCGGCAATGACGGCGTTTCTTTGTTTTCTGTTTTTGTTTGCGCCGCGCCCAAATGAAGAATATTGCGGAAAATTTATAGAAGTTGGAAGTATTGGTTTTTTTCCGCTCAATTGCGATTCTTACGATTATATCGACACAGCAAAAAGTCCTCTAAAATTGTTTGACGCATCATCAATCCGCCAAACCAGACCGCTTTATGTGCTGATCGCTTCATCGGTCGGTTATCTGCTTTCGCCGGTAGTTTCTGTTCTGCCGCTCAAAAATATCGCCGCTCAAGATGATCTCCTTGCCGATTCGTTTTATTGGGGCTTTATGCTTCTGAATTTTACGACATTGGTTTGTGCGCTTTTGCTGTTTGACCGCATCGTTGATGTTTTGACGGACGGAAAATTTCCGCAAATTCCAAAATACCTTTTGGCGGTCGTACTCGTTTCAAACGTCGTTATCAAAACCTCTGTTTGGTCGGCGCATCAGCAAATGCTGACGATTCTTTCGCCGCTTCTGTGTATTTATTGGTGTTTGAAAATCGTCCTCGCCGAAGAACTTAAGCCAAAGAAAATTTACCTCATTTCGATTCTCGGCGGGCTTTTGATGCTGACTTACGGAAATTTTCTGATCTTGTTTGCGTCAGTCATTTTGGCAATTTCAATTCAACTTTTTCGGACTGCAAATTTTAAGTTCAGGACATTTTTGAGGTTTTTGGTTCCGTCGGTTATTTTATTTACATTTCCGACTCTGCTTTGGACGGCAATTTTGCTTCTGGTCAACGGGCGAGTTTACAGCCACGAAGTCAGCGCGTATCGCCAATTTATCTGGATTTTCGATAAATTATTGATTTCTCCGACTGCGTTTTACGAACAATTGGTTACATTTACGGCACTATATTGGACTTCGATTTATCGGACATTTTTTGTTTTTATAGTCGTGCTTTTGCTGTTAAAAACATACAATGCGTTTTTTCAGCCAAAAGAGCAAAAAGAAATTACGCCGAATCGTTTTTTGATTCAAAGTATGCTGGCGATAATTTTTTTGCTTTATCTGATATTTTTCTGGCTGATCGGTTATTACAGCGAAAGATTGACCTTTACGCTTGTTCCGGTTGTTCTGTGCCTGATCGCTTTGGAATTGGATAACGTAATTTCGCACAGCAAGGCTTTAACGGTCAAGGCTGTTTATGTATTATTATTATTTTGTGCATTCTTTTGGGTTTATAGCAATGTTAAGACCTACGGACCTTTTAAGGATTTATCTAAAATTAACTTATCTATCGGGGCTGAAGTCTTGAGTCTTGAGTCTTGGGTCTGAAGTCCTTGATTTGATAATTTTTCAGTAGGAAATAAAATTGAATATCTTGAAGACTCAAGACTCAAGACTCAAGACTCAGGACTAATATTTTATGAGCATTAAAAAAGTTACACAACACCCGACACAAAACGAAGGTTTAATTTTTGACCGTTCGCAAACGGGCAGAGTCGGCTACCGTCTGCCGAAACTAGATGTCGAAGAAATGAATCTTGATGATATTATGCCCGCCGAGCTGCGGCGAACCGACGATCTGGACGGCGTGCCGGAAGTGTCGGAAGTTGACGTAATTCGGCATTTTACGCGGATTTCGACGTGGAATTATTCGATTGATCTCGGAATGTATCCGTTGGGCAGCTGCACGATGAAATATAATTCGCGGCTCAACGAAAAAGTGGCGCGAATTGCCGGACTTGCGAATCTTCACCCGCTCGCGCCCGAAGCGGAATCGCAAGGCGCGTTGCAGTTGATCTACGATTTGCAGGAAGATTTGTCAGAAATTACGGGACTGCCGGGCATTACTTTGCAACCTGCCGCCGGAGCACAAGGCGAAATGACGGGCGTGCTATTAATTCGCGCATTCCTTGATAAACGCGACGGCGAAGAATCGAAAAACCGCCGCGTGATGCTCATACCCGATTCGGCGCACGGAACAAATCCCGCTTCTGCCGCTTTGGCAGGATTTACGGTTAAAACGATTAAATCAACTGCCGAAGGTTTGACCGATCTGGAACATTTGAAACAACTTTGCGATCAAGGCGGGGTTGCCGGGTTGATGCTCACGAATCCGAACACGGTCGGAATTTTCGAGAAAAACATCAAGGAAATTTGCGCGCATATACACACGGCGGGCGGACTCGTCTATATGGACGGCGCAAATATGAACGCGCTGGTTGGCGTCGCGCGTCCGGGCGATATGGGCGTGGACGTGATTCACTTGAATCTGCACAAAACATTTTCGACACCGCACGGCGGCGGCGGTCCGGGTTGCGGTCCGTGCTGCTGCACAGCTGAACTCGAACCGTTTTTGCCGACTCCGCGCGTTGTTAAATTGTCAGAACCCGAAGCGGTAGCGACGGGGTTTTCCTATACGCTTGATTACAACCGTTCCCAATCTATCGGACGCGTCAAATCGTTTTACGGCAATTTCGGAATGATGATTCGCGCACTCGCGTATATTTACACACACGGCGCGAGCGGGCTTCGCGAAGCGACCGAAGCCGCCGTGCTGAATGCCCGCTACTTATCGCATCATCTTGCGGAAGATTTCGACAAACCGTTTGATTCCGACCCGATGCACGAAGTCGTTTTTTCGCATAAAAAACAATCGCGCAAAGGCGTTCACACACTCGACATTGCCAAACGTTTGATTGATTACGGTTTTCATCCGATGACGATCTATTTCCCGCTGATCGTCGAAGGCGCGATGCTCATCGAACCGACCGAATCCGTCGGCCGCCAAGACCTCGACGCATTTATCGAAGCGATGAAGGACATCAACGAAGAAGCGCAAACCGACCCGCAGCTCGTCATTGACGCGCCGCATTCGACGCGCATCGGCAGACTCGACGAAGCGACCGCCGCGCGAAAACCTGTTTTGCGCTGGCGAAAAGATATGGAAACTTTGTCGAAAACGGCTTAATCTATGGAAAAATTTCAAATCGCAACCATCAACAATGGTTCTTCGTCAGAAATAACAAGGCAAGGTTATTCACTTGACGAAAATGGCATCGCAGATTGGCTCATTGATAAAAATATAATGTCAGACAAATCAGATCTGCTTGCTTATTCCGACCTGACATCTTGGACAAGAACAGGTGGCGAAACTTTCAGCACGGTTTTTGAATTTTCTACTGCGGAAACGACAAAACAAATTATCATCAAAGCAATTGTTACATTGCTTCCCGAAAAGAGTTTATTGGATTGGTCAAGACGGCGGAATATTTTAGCTGAGAGCGATATTCCGGTTTCAAATTGGTATTCCGCCTCAGACGCAACAATCTACGAAGATTTTTATCCATTCACGGCGAAAGAAAAAGTTGCGTTTGAAACTGTTTTGAGTATTGGACACAAACTTGACTCTCTTGGCTTTGCGACTTTAAAGTTTATTGATGACATACGAGCCGACAAAGATGGCAATCCGTATTTCATTGATTTTGGCTTTGATCTTGGGGAGCCGTCAGATGATAAAACGTCGTCAGCAAGAGAATATTTAGCCAAAGCATTTCCAGATAAACTATTGGAAATAAATAATTTTTACGATAAAAAGGATTAAATAGAAATTTATATGACAGATACAATGTTCGCAAAAGAAACTTATACAGACAAAATAATCTCTTTCATCAAAAAAGCCCAAAACGAAGAGGTGTTTTTTGAAGAAATTTATGACGACTCAAATTTGCCCGTTGGTAAAAATGAGTTTTTGTTTTTTATTAAGCCGGAAATAACGGTTAAATCCGAAACTATAAATCTTGAAAAGATTTTGGAATTGATTGGCGAAAAAATTTCAAACTTTGGCTTCAACATTCATAACATCAAGATTTTATCGGCAAACTATCTCGACAAATTTGATATTATCGCCCAACATTACGGCGTGATAAACAAAATTGCGTCCGATTCCCGACAAAATTTGTCCGACGGCGCGAAGGAGAAATTCAGAGAAATTTCCGGTCAAACAATCGAAGAAAGTAATGTTTTGGGCGGAATGGAGATTTTGACAAAATTTCCCGATTTTAATGCTTACTCGCTTGATTATCTGTGGCAGAATTTGGAAAACAAAAAACTGGCGGGCGGAACTTACTGCGAAGAAATCAAGATTGACAATGAAAAAATCTATCTGATAAACGGCTTTCATGCGCGACAGTTAAAACATTTCACGGAAAAAGGGCGAAGCATTGTCGTCTTCACGCTTTCGAGCGATTTGTCTTGGACTGAGGCGCGAAGCAATTTTATCGGCGCGACCAGACCTTCGGATGCCAACGAAGGCAGTCTGCGCCGCGAACTTTTAGACCGCAAGGACGAATTCGGCTTGGCGGAAGTTTCGCAAGGCGTGAACGGCGTTCATCTTTCCGCCGGTCCGGTCGAAGCCTTGATAGAACTGAAACGCTACAATTCAAACTTTTCCGACAACGCTAAAATTAAAGATTTTTCGTCATATTCCTTCGGTCAAAAGTTAGCCGAAAACTTCTCCGCCGAGACAATTGAAAAGATTTTGTCTAATCCTAATGTCGAAGCGAATGGCAAGGCTGTTTCGGTATTCGATTTGACGGAAGAAATGAATTCTGATGAAGCAATAGTTATACTCAAAACACATTTTTAAGCTAATGGTAATATTTGAAAGTGAAAACCTAAATTCTCTCTATGTAAAACTTGTCCAATCTTTGATTAGTGACGGAAAAGAAATAGTCAAAGAAAACAAGAAAATAAAAGAGATTTATCCGTGTATGATTAAAATCCCTAACCCGAAAGAAGGATTTTAGTCGTCAAGGGAAGACCTTACAGCCCCATATGCGCCAAGTTAAGCCGTAAGTCCTTTGTTTTCAACATAGACTTTTCGGCTAATTTCGGTAAGTTAGCGCAGTT
>JANPDZ010000744.1:0-9858 GCA_031431735.1 Acidobacteriota bacterium
TTGCATAATTTTCCGACCAGGCTAAACATTTTACTCCGGCAGATTGATCTTCAACTCTAAAAACACAAAACCGATTACCTTTTTTACTATGCCTGACCTGTAACCCCGATATTATACCTGCAATTGCTATTTTTTCGCCAACAATAATATTCTCGCGATCGGCAATATTTGAAATTTTCAAATCTTTTAATATCTCTAGAAAATCATCTAACGGATGGCTCGACAGAAAAAAACCGACCGAGGCTTTTTCTTGTTTTGAAAGTTCAGAAGTTGACCATTCCTCAACCATTGGTAAGATCGAATCTAAATCAGTATGCAAAGAATTTCCGTCACCATTTCCAAATAAATCGCTCTGTCCGCGCAGTTTATCATTCCAAAACCGTTGACCATATAAAATTATTAGATCAATCCCTGTAAAAAGCCGTGCGCGCCAACTATTAATTCTGACATTCTCCGGCTTAAAAGAATCAAAAGCACCCGCTGTAATTAAACTCTCCAGTGCTTTTCGGTTAACAGAACCTTGTTCCAAACGTTCTGTAAAGTCAATCACTGATTTAAATCTGTTGATTTTTCTAACTTCTATAATCGACTGTACGCTTGAAGTACCGATTCCTTTGATAGCACTTAGTCCATACCTCACAGAATTCTCAATTGGCGTAAATCCATGCTCAGAATCATTAATATCCGGTGGCAACAAATTCAAACCCGCTGATTTCAATTCATTTGTATATTTATAAACCTTCGCACTATCCTGAGATTCGTGAGATAAAACAGCTGCATAAAAATAAGCAGGGTAATGCGCTTTAAGGTAAGCAGTTTGATAAGCAAGATAAGCATATGCGACGCTATGACTTCGGTTAAAACCATAATCGGCAAATTGTGCCATCAGCCTGAATATTTCCTCCGCTTTATCTTTTTTTATACCTCTTTCAATTGCGCCATTAATAAACTTTTCTTCATGCTTGGCCATTTCTTCTCGTTTTTTCTTACCCATCGCCCGGCGCATCATATCTGCTTCACCTAAACTGTAGCCGGCCAATTTTTGTGCAAGCTGCATGATCTGTTCTTGGTAAACCAAAATCCCATATGTATTCTGAAGAATTTCTTTCATTTCAGGAACAATATATTGAACCCTTTTTTCCCCTCTGTGCCGGGCAATAAAATCATCAACCATCCCGCCATCCAATGGACCCGGTCGGTATAAAGCATTTAAGGCTGCCAAATCCTCTAATTCCTTTGGCTTTAAACGGCGACAGATCTCCTGCATACCGGATGATTCAAATTGAAAAATAGCCTCGGTTCTCCCATCACCAAACAATCCCATTGTTTTTTCATCATCGAGCGGTATTTTACTCCAATCAATTTCTACCGACTTCTTTTCCCTTAAGAACTTTAAGCAATCGCTTATAACTGTCAGGGTCGTTAAAGCAAGAAAGTCCATCTTAAGCATCCCGACCTTTTCCAGATCGTTCATTGTGTATTGACTGGTTAATTCACTTTTCGCAGACAAAGCAACCGGTATTAGTTCATCGAGCGGTTTAGGAGAAATTACAACGCCTGCAGCATGAACTGATGTATGACGTGAACAGCCCTCCAAACGTCTTGCCAAATCAACCAATTCCCGAACCTTTTCATCTGTTTCAATCGCTTTTCTTAAATCCGCAACCTGCTCAATAGCTTGAGAAATGCTGATATTTCGTCCACGCACCGGCGGCGGTATCAGCTTTGCGACCTTTTCAACATCTCCGTAGAGCATATTCAATGCCCGTCCGACATCTTTTATCGCCGCTCTCGAAGCCATCGTTCCAAATGTTATTATTTGACAGACAGATTCCCGACCGTAAAACTCGGTTACATGATTTATGACATCGGCCCGGCCTCGGATGCAAAAATCAATGTCGATATCAGGCATTGAAACTCGTTCAGGATTTAAAAATCTTTCAAATAGCAAATCATATTGAAGCGGATCAACATCTGTAATCCCCAGACAATAAGCAACGAGCGAGCCGGCTGCCGAGCCACGCCCCGGACCAACTGGTATTTTTTGTTGATTTGCATATTTTATAAACTCCCAGACAATCAAAAAATACCCCGGAAATCCCATCTCTCCGATCGTTATTATTTCTTTTGTAACCCTTTTTTTGTAATCCTCAAATTCATATTTTAATTTGCCGGCCTCGGCAAGCGGTTGCCAGACAGTCTGTTTTCTGACCTCGAAACCTTCTAAGACGATCTTCTCAAAATATTGTTCCGTTGTCTCACAATTTGAATCGACCGGGATTGGAAATTCAGGTAAGGTCAAATCTTCGCTTTTTGGTAATTCGGTTTGACACATTTCAGCAATTTTCAATGTGTTATTTAAAGCCGCCGGCAACTCAGAACCAAAGATATCCCACATGTCTTCTGCCGATCGCAGGTAATACTTAGAACTTCCAAAAACAGTACGGGTTGAGTCATTGATGGTTTTTCCGTCACCGATGCATAATAATATTTCGTGGGCGCGTGCATCATCCTCGTTCAGATAATGGGCATCATTTACTGCAACCAACGGAATCTCGTGTTTTTTTGTGAATTCAACAACTTTCCGGTTAAGTTTTCTTTCACTTTCTAACCCGTGATCCTGTATTTCTACAAAATAATTTTCTTTGCCGAAAATATCTGTAAATTCGATTGATTTTTCTAAAGCCCTTTCTTCATTTTCCATTGACAGATAATGATGAACCGCTCCTGATCTTCCGGAAGATATTCCAACCAGTCCTTCACTTCTCTCTGCCAGTAATTCCATATCAATGCGTGGTTTTTGGTGAAAACCTTCCGTAAAAGCCTTCGATGCCATATAAACCAGATTTTGATAGCCCTTTAAGTTCTTTGCCAGTAAAACAAGATAATAATAGGGACGCTCACCCGACTTTATCGAAAATGTTTTGTCAAAACGGCTTTCAAATGTCAAAATCGCTTCATACCCGATGATCGGGTGAAGACCGTTTGATTTGAGAGTATTGTAAAAAGTGATGGCGCCATAAAGATTTCCGTAATCAGTGATCGCACAGGAATTCATTTCAAGTTCCTTTAATTTGCTCACTAATGGTTTAATTTGGATTGTGCTTTGCAAAAGGCTATAATCCGTGTGTAAATGCAAATGAACGAAATCTTTCGCTTTGCGTATTTTTTTTTCGGTTTGCTCCATTATTTTATTCTATAGGACTTTAGATTCTTTAATAAATAGTTATGAAAAAAGTTTATCTGGAAACGTTCGGGTGTCAAATGAACGTTTCCGATTCAGAAAGGGTCGCGACCATGCTCGAAGCTGACGGATTTGAAATAACACCTGACGAAGATGCCGCCGAAGTCATTTTATTTAATACTTGTTCCGTACGCGAAAAGGCTGAACACAAACTATATACAAGAATCGGCCAGGTTCGTAAAACAAAAAAAAATGAGAGGGCAGTGGTTGGAATTTTAGGCTGTGTTGCTCAATTAGAAGGCGAAACACTTTTCAATAAAAACTCCGGAATTGATTTTATTCTCGGCACTAAGGCGGTCGGAAGAATTTCAAAAGCAATCGAAAGTTCTTTGGACACCCGGGAACAATATATCGATTTAGGTGAACGAGAAGACAACTATGATTGGTCCGTCTCTGAAAAACAGAGACATTCACCATACGTTGCGTTTGTTCCTATTATTGAGGGGTGTAATAAATTTTGTACTTACTGTATTGTTCCTTTTTCCAGAGGTCGGGAAAAAAGTCTGCCTGTCTCTATTATTATCAAGCAAATCCTTGAATTAAAGCAGCAGGGAGTCAAAGAAATTCATCTAATCGGTCAAAATGTCAATAGTTACAGACCAAAAGCTGATCAGGAACTTGAAAAATTTAAAGGAGCTACTCCTTTTTCGAAACTTCTGCGGGCGGTGGCTTCGACAGATATTGATAGAATAAAATTCGCAACTTCTTTTCCAAGAGACTTTCACACAGACATTGTTGATGCAATTGATGAAAATGAAAACTTATGTAATTGGGTTCATCTACCGGTTCAGTCGGGAAGTGATAAAATATTGAAAAAAATGCGTCGGGGACACACCGTCGATAATTACCTGAAAAGAATAGATAAAATCAGATCCAGCCGCCGCCGGATTTCTTTGACCACTGATCTGATCGTCGGATTTCCCGGTGAAACTCAGGACGATTTTCAGAAAACTGTCAAACTTGCCGAATATTGTAAATTCGACAGCGCTTATTTTTTCAAATATTCTCCAAGACCCGGAACACCTGCTTTTGAATTGGTTGATGATGTCTCGCCAGAGGAAAAGAAATATCGTTGTATGGAACTTGAAAAAACTTTAAGACACAGTCAATCTATCAGTTTGCAGAGCGAACTTAATAAAACACATAAAGTGTTAGCCGAGGGTTTTTCAACCAAATCAGATAATATTCTGAACGGCCATACAACCTGTCACAAAATTGTTAATTTTGAAGCGAACCAAAATTTTCTGGGTCAAATAGTCAATGTCAAAATTACAGAATGCAAAACCAATACTTTGTTTGGTAAAATGGTATAGTATCGCTTTATTATAATTACTAAAATGTTAGTTGAAGTAAAAATCGGCGCTTTAATAATGGATCCTAACAGCAATTCGCCAATTGTTGTTTTGAAGGGTGTCGATTCAGATGCCATTCTGCCTATCTGGGTCGGGGCTTTTGAAGCCAATGCAATTGCTCTTGAAATTGAAAAAATTGTTCCACAAAGACCCATGACCCATGACCTGATTCGCAATTTAATTACCGAGATAGGATATCGGGTAGTTCGGGTGATCATCAATGATCTAAGGGAAAATACTTTTTATGCGCAAATTGATCTGGCAAACGAGAATGATCAAACTGTCACACTTGATGCTCGACCTTCTGACGCGATTGCCTTAGCATTACGAGCCGATTGTGCTATTTTTGCCGAACAAAAAGTTTTGGACATTTCTGCAACATCAACCAATACTGAAAAGGTTTTAGAAGATGATTTGCCTCCAACAAAGGAAGACTGGCCTGATTTTATCGGGTAAATTTTAATTTATTACAAGAATGATAATTGTCATTGCAAATCAAAAAGGCGGGGTCGGAAAAACAACCACTGCTATTAATCTATCAGCAGCCTGCGCTCTGCAAGGAAAAAGAGTCTTATTGATCGATCTTGATCCGCAGGGAAATAGTTCACTTTCATTTATAGAGTCTGAGAACATTAATGGAAGTGCATTCGAACTTTTGACCGAGCTTGAACAGCCCTGGGCGAATTTCATACATAACACGAAGGTCAAAAATTTAGATATTGTTCCTTCAAAAATAAGTCTCGCAAAAATGGAAGCCAAACTTGTCGGCGATTTTGACGCGATCTTCCGATTACGAGACCGGATTGAGGAGATCCGGAAAATGTATGACATTATTTTATTAGATACTCCGCCCACTCTCGGTATCATTACTGTTAATGCACTGGTTGCCGCCTCCCATGTCTTAATTCCGATTCAATCATCTTATTTTGCATTAGAGGGAACTGACGACCTTCTGGAAACAATCGAAAAAGTTCGCGCCCGACCTAATCCTGACTTAAATCTGTTGGGGGTCTTGGTGACACTTTTTGACAAACGTACTTCGTTATCTAAAGATGTTGAAGCTCATATCCGTAAAGTTTTCGGCGCAAAAGCATTTAAGACAATAATAACCAGAAGCGTCCGGCTCGAAGAGTCGCCGGCACATAAAGAGACTATTTTCACATTTGCACCTAATTCATCGGGTGCCAATGAATATTCTAAACTCTGTCAGGAGGTTTTAAAACGTGGTTAATAAAAGAGGGCTTCCAACTGAAATAAAAATGCGTCATGACTCACATTATGTCGAAGAATTTGTTAAAACCAATCGCTCGATCGGTAAAATTATTTCCATTAATTTAATTGAACCGAATCCCGATCAGCCGCGTGTTGAGATTGGCGATCTAACTGATTTAACAAACTCGATCAAACAAAAAGGCATTTTAGAGCCTTTGCTGGTTAAACCCGTTCGGGAAACAGGTCATTGGATGATTATTGCCGGCGAGAGACGTTGGCGAGCGGCTAATTTAGCCGGATTAAGAGAACTTCCTTGCATCGAACTCGATATTGATGCCCAATCCATTGCTGAAATCGCTCTCATTGAGAATTTACAAAGAAAAGATCTGACCATTTGGGAAGAAGCCGATGGTCTTGCAGCGCTTGCTAAAAGTTATGGTTATACACACGATGAAATCTCTAAGAAAATTTCCAAAAGCCGTACAACCGTCACAGAATCAATGGCTATTGCCGGCATACCCTCTGAAATTCGGGAAAAATGTCGTGAAGCCAACATAAATGCCAAGTCAACACTTTTAGAGATCGCCCGCCAATTTGATGATGCGGAAATGCTGCTTTTTGTACAGAAATTGACAGATCAGAGTTTGAATCGCAAACAATTAAAGAAATCTACAAATACCTCGCCGCGATCTAATAAAGTTGATTCTTTAACAGACTTTTCTACTGAAAATATCTTTAATTACAAATCTCAGAAATTTACTCTTGAAATAAAATTTATCGACAAAAACACTTTTGACAAGAAAGATATTTTACAATCTCTTAAAGAAACATTTGATTCGGTTAAATCAAAGAACCAATAGTAGTATCACATAATCTTTATTATCGGACGCAAACTGTATTTCCTTTTGTTAGCATAATCCGACATCAAAGATTTGAATCTATTGAGTATCTTTATTACCCTCTTTTAACAAATTATTGAGGGGGTCGGTTTTTCTAACCGTGACAATTTATTTTTTACATATTCCTAAGTTTTTCAACCGCCACTGCTGTTACCTTAAATTCAGGTGTTTGCACAAACCGATCGCGATTTGGCGAAGTTATGCGGTTCAAGAAAATCTGCGGACTATGAAATGTTGCAAACAACTCGCCTTGACGGACGGCAGTACTGATCTCGACGGGCATCTCGATTTCTCCATAGAAACTTTTCACTCTAACAATCTCACCATCGAAAATCCCTAGTTTTTTTGCATCTAGGGGCGAAATATTAAGCAAATCAAGTGGTCGTAATTGAATATTTTTTGTCCTTCCGGTCATCGTACCGGAATTAAATTGATAAAGCGTCCGGCCTGTATTAAGAATAAACGGATATTCTTCGCTGACCATTTCTTTGGTCGGTATATATTTGATCCGGCGAAGCGCTGTCTGGGTATTAATTCCGAATTTTTCCGAATGAAGGACTTCCGTACCGGGATGATTTTCGTCCGGACAATTCCATTGCAACCCTTGATTTTCAATCCGTTCGTAAGTAATGCCGAAACTTCCCTGCCAGACTTCCCTGATTTCGTTCCAAATCTCTTCTGCTGATTTGAAATTAAAATACTCGCCTTTACCGAAAACTTTTGCGAGACCGCAGACGATCTCCCAATCGCTTTTTGAGTTGCCGATCGGTTCGATGGCTTTTCGAACCCGCGACACACGGCGTTCGCCGTTCATAAAGGTTCCGTCTTTTTCAAACGAAGACGCCGCCGGGAAAAAGACGTCGCCAAAGTGACGCGCCGTTTCGTTCATAAACATATCCTGGACGATTACAAGCTCAAGATTCTTCAAGGATTTAGCGGTTTCGTGAGCATTCGCATTAGTCAAAAATACGTCGTAGCCAATCACCCACAGGGCTTTTAATTTCTCTTTTTTTGCCGCATCCATCATTTGTAATTGGCTCAGACCTTTTTGTGTCGGAAGTGTTGTTTTCCAGACCTTTTCAAAGATCTCGCGACCGTCCTCGATGGCAATGCTACCGGTTAAGATTCCCGGATCGCAACCCATCTGAGCTGCGCCCTGGACGTTATTTTGTCCGCGCAGAGGATTTACTCCGGTACCTTTTTTGCCGAGATTGCCGGTGATCAAAGCGAGATTGACCAGACACATCACGCCTTCAGTACCCTGTGTATGCTCGGTCGTCCCGAGACCGTGAACACACATCGAAGGTTTTTCAGAAGCATACAGACGAGCCGCACGCCTAATTTGTCCGTCTTCGACTCCGCAGATCTCAGAAACCTTTTCAGGGGCGAAATTGCTGACAAATTCGCTGAATTTATCAAAATCAGTGACCCGCGTTCTGATAAATTCAGTATCCGTCAGATTTTCCTCGATGATTGCGCAGGCGATCGAATTAAGCAGTGCGATATTCGTCCCGGGTTTAAGCTGCAAATGAATATCTGCATATTCGGCAAGTTCGATCCGACGCGGGTCTATAACGATCAGTTTCGCGCCGCGTTGACGAACGGCTTGCTTAATTCGGGAGCCGAGAATTGGATGATTTTCGGTCGGATTTGCCCCACAGATCATGATCGTCTTAGCTATTTCGATGTCTTTGAATGAATTGGTCGCGGCGCCTGTGCTGAGCATCATTTTCAAGGCCGCCGCCGAAGGTGTATGACAAACGCGGGCGCAATTATCAACATTATGTGTTTCCAAACAAACCCTCGCAAATTTCTGTGCCAGATAATTTTCTTCGTTGGTCGCCCGCGCAGATCCAAGCACTGCTGTACTGTCAGCACCGAATTTATCTTTGATCTCGCGCAGTTTATTTGATGTATATTGAAATGCCTCGTCCCATGTAACAATTTTCCAATCGCCGTTTTGACGAATCATTGGCTCTGTTATTCGATCATCTGAATGGACAAAATCCAGTGCATACCGGCCTTTGACGCATAAGTGTCCATGATTGACAGGCGATTCATTGACCGGTTTAACCTGAACAATTTGTTCGTTCTTCGTGCCGACCTTCATTTCGCAGCCGGTTCCGCAATAAGGACAGACAGTTTTTGTCCAACGAGTTGCCGCTCCGAATTCGATATATGATTTATCCTCAATGGCACCGGTCGGACAGACATCCGCACACGCGCCGCAACTGACGCATGAACTCGCGCCGAAAGCACCGAACGAATCGGGAACGATCTGTGTATCTTCACCGCGACCGGCAACTTGCCATACATATTGCCCTTGCAATTCGTCGCAGATCCTCACACATTGATAACAATCAATACACCTGGACATCTCAACACTGATGTATGTATGGGAATTGTCTAAGGGGCGGCCATCTGTTTGAGAGCAAAAATCCTTTTCCGCCAAACCGTATTTTTTTGCCAGTTTGTGAAAATGTTTCTCGGGAAATTTTTTGAATGATTCGAGCGGATAATTTTGTGCAAGCATCCGCAGATTCATCTCGCGTGCGTGTTCGATTGACAGCGTATGTGTTTCGACATTTATTCCGTTTTCGAGTTTTCTTGCACAACTGACGGTTTCGTGTTCCTCACCCTTGACATGAACCAAACACAGACGGCACGCACCGACCGGTTTGAGCCGTTCGTCATTGCACAATGTCGGAATTTCGATACCCAAACTCCGTGCTGCCTCAAGCACCGTCAACCCATCCTTAAATTCATATTCCGCACCGTTTATTTTTGCACGTACCATCATTTTATCTCCCTTTTATTCGGACATTTACAACGCAATGATTATGCCGAAAGCGAAAGGCCTTTAATTAATTGATTTTTTCAAACCTGACGTCGCAGCTGGTGGGTGATTTTCCACGCCGGAGTGTGTAATATTTCTTGGTCTGATACTTCACGAACGCAAAACATACCGATTTTCAAACCGGGATTTTCAAATTATTATTGCCTGGTATGGTACCGGAAAGTTTTTTGCTTTTGACACTTCCCTTTCAAAAAGCTAAAATTGCCCTTTTGTTATTCTACTCGAATAATTATCTTTCTCTTTATAAGGAGTTTTTAAACATTGAGCAACGCAAATTTTTTATTTACTTCCGAA
>JANPDZ010000745.1:0-2165 GCA_031431735.1 Acidobacteriota bacterium
TTTGGGGCGCGGCGGTTCGGATTATTCGGCGGCACTCGTCGGCGCGGCTTTGCGCGCGCGTGAGATTCAGATTTGGACTGACGTCACCGGCGTTTTGACGACCGACCCGCGAATTTGCCCCGAAGCGCGAACGCTCAAAACACTTTCCTACGAAGAAGCCGCCGAGCTTGCCTATTTCGGCGCGAAGGTTTTGCATCCGAAAACGATTCAGCCGGCGGTTGATCTGCAAATTCCGGTGCGCGTCTGCAATTCGCATCAACCCGCCGAAAAAGGCACGATGATTCTGCCTTCGCCGCAATCCACGCCGCGCCTTGTTAAATCCATCGCTTACAAAAAAGGCATCACGATCCTTCATATCACATCGGCGCGAATGCTCGGCGCGTATGGTTTTATGAGCGCGATCTTCCAGATCTTTGAACGCCACCGCACCGTCATTGATGTCGTCACAACCTCGGAAGTTTCCGTTTCCTTAACGCTCGACAACACCGATTCGCTCGAAGCGGTCGTCAAAGATTTGCAGCGCATCGGAACGGTCGAAATCGAACCGAATCAGGCGGTCGTCTGCGTGGTTGGTTCGGGCTTGCGCGACACTTCGGGCGTCGCCGCGCAAATCTTCACGGCGATTTCCGATTTCAATATCTCACTCATCTCGCACGGCGCGTCAAGCGTCAATATGACGTTTGTCGTCGAGGAAGATGTGGTGAAAGATGTGATAAAAAGATTGCACGATGAGTTTTTTAATGTGTGATAAAATCGCTTTTGAGGTGAAAAATATATGTCTATCGTCGTAGAAATATCCAATCCCGCCAAACTTCAAAAAGCGAAGGATTTGCTTGGCGCGAAAACCGATAAAGAAACGCTCGAACTCGCGCTCGAAAGAGTGATCGAAGACTTTGAATCTAAACCGTCAACTTCATCTGAAAAAGATTTGTCCGATGATTTTTTTGAAGATTTATTTGCCGACGAAACAACCCTGTCGGACGGCGAAAGCATCCAGGCCATTACGAAAGAACGTGAGGAGTCGAATTTCTGATGTCGTTTTGGGATAGCAGCGCACTTGTGCCGCTTTGCATCAACGAACCGCGTTCGATTTTGGCAGGGAAATTGTGGAAACAGTTTCCCGAAAAATTTGTTTGGTGGGAAACGAGCATCGAAATTTCTTCGGCATTGGCGCGAATCGAACGCGAAAACAAAATCTCCGCCGTGCAAAGACAAAAAGCCGAAAAACGTCTGGAAACGCTTGAAAAGATCTGGCGGGAAATTCAGCCCGTCGCACGCGTCAAAGAACTCGCCCGCACTTTTCCCGCGCTTTACGGTTTGAAGGCGGCAGACAGTATGCAACTTGCTTCTGCTTTGGTTTGGTGTAAAGAAAAGCCAAAAAACAGAGATTTCATATCAGGCGATGAAAAACTGATTAAAGTCGCTGAAGCGGTTGGTTTTACGATCCATCTTTTGTAATGCATAACTTCAAACCGGCACTTTCACAAGGCGCATCGAGCGTCAATATGACGTTTGTCGTCGAGGAAAATGTAGTGAGCGAAGTAATCAAAAGATTGCACGATGAGTTTTTTTTATAAAATTTAATGTTTAGCTTAGAAAGGTAAGATTTAACATGAAGTGGCTGGAAAATTCAAAAGTTATTTGGCTGATTTTATTAGTCATCTTATTAGGAACATTCTTGTTTTTTCGTTACAAACTTGAGTTTGATTGGAAAGATTCAATTCAAACCTCGATTGCGTTAGTAACAGCGGTTGGAATTCTTTTCGCTTGGCAACAACTGAAAGCTTCAAAAGAACAGAGCCGCACTCAATTTGAAGATTCACTTGCTAAAGAGTGTCGGGAGTTGATTCTGAAAATTCCAGTCAAAGTATTTCTAAATCAAGATTTAACTAAAAAAGAATATCAGGATGCGCTTCCATTTTTTTTTAACTATATTCATTTAACAAACCAACAAATTTTTTTAAGACAGGAAGGAAGAGTATCAGAAGTAACTTGGAAACATTGGCAAGGCGGAATCAAATCATATTAGGACTTTCGCTTTTTGAAAAAATATGATTAAACAGATACTTGATGATAACAAAAAAACAATATATTGAATATCTGTTAAGTACGCCAATCAATTACACTTGTTCAAATTTATCGGAGCATTTGGAGAAAGTCAGTCA
>JANPDZ010000746.1:0-5446 GCA_031431735.1 Acidobacteriota bacterium
AACGAACAGCGCAAGATTTCTTCGGGTCGTCTGATCATATTTACGATTTCGGATTTGGGATTTCGGATTTGGGATTATTTAATAAGTTTATCGTCTAAACCCAAAAAAAATCCGCAATCCGAAATCCGAAATCCCCAATTACTTATCCCTGTGTTCAATAACTTCGTCTATCAAGCCATATTCTTTGGCTTGAACAGGCGTTAAAATGCGATCTCGTTCAACGTCCTTTTCAACCTGGTCAAAGTCTTGTCCTGAGTGAAACGACAGTATCCGCGAGGTCATTTCACGCATTCGCAAAATTTCTTCCGCCATGATCCGAACATCGGTTGCTTGTCCTGACGCACCGCCCGAAGGTTGATGAATCAAAATCCGCGAATGCGGCAAGGCAAAACGTTTTCCTTTTGCTCCGGCAGTCAAAAGAAGTGCGCCCATCGAAGCACATTGTCCGACACAGATGGTCGTGACATCGTTTTTGATGAACTGCATCGTATCGTAAATCCCCATTCCGGCTGTGATTGAACCGCCCGGCGAATTGATATACAAATTGATGTCGCGTTCAGGGTCTTCGGCTTCAAGAAAAAGAAGCTGCGCGACGATCAGATTGGCAACCATATCGTCAATCGGTGTTCCGATAAAAATGATGCTGTCTTTCAAAAGTCTGGAATAAATGTCAAAAGCACGTTCGCCACGCGAAGTTTGCTCGACTACCATTGGAACTAACATAGTTTTTCTCTCTTTTCTTTAGATTACAGATTTGGAGCAAAATGTTTATGAATAGGTTTAAATCAAAGAAGTTAAGTTGTTGAAGCAATAGCTGAATTGCTATCCAAAAAGATTTTACAACTTATCTTCTAAAATGCAAACTCACAAAACATCTTGATTTCAAATAATTCGATTAATCTTTCTTTGCCGATTTCTTTTTTGGCTTTTCTACATTTGCTTCGCTTTCACCTTTTACCTTCTTGGTTTTGCTTTTCGGTGTTTCTTCTTCAGCCTTGGTTTCAATCGGCGTTTCTTCCTCATTAAAGGCTGCAACCTGTTTTTGCGATTCGTCAATCCATTCACCGTCAGTTATTTTGGCATGACTAACAATAGCTTCAACGGCTTTTCGGGTTCGAAGATTGTTGGCGATATTTGCTTCGCCGCCTTGCTGTCCGGCGAGGGATTGTTTGATCTCGTCAACAGGAACATTGTAATAAATGGCCATCATCTCAATTTCGATTGCTACCTCTTCATCCGACACCTCGACATTTTCGAGTTCGGCGATCTTATCAAGCAGCATCGCGCCGCGCACATCGCGTTCAGCTTGTGTTCGCATCTGGGTATAAGCCATTTGAACGAAATCTTTTTCGACCTTGAAAAGATCAATACCGCGCTGCTTCATATCTTGCGCGAAATTATTCAAAAGATTTTGCGCTTGCGCATCGATCATTGGGCCCGGAATTTCAAAATCGTATTTTTCGAATATCTTGGCGATCAATTCGTTGCGAAGAGCCGCGTCAGCATCAGAAATACATACTTTTTCTAAATCATTGCTTAAACGTGTTTGTAAATCGGCAAGCGATTCATAGCCTTCATCCAAACTCTGTGCCCATTCGTCGTCTAATTCGGGCAATTCGATCCTTCCAAGCGATTTAACTTTCGCTTTATATGTGACGGTTTTCCCTGCCAACACTGCCGAAGAAAATTCCACCGGATACTCCACCGTAAATTCTTTCTCTTCGTCCTCTTCCAGGCCAACGAGGTTTTCGGTAAATGATTGTTCGATATTTGCGTCGCCAAGCGTAATTTCCAAATCGTCCGCCCTGATCGGATCTTCTTCCCCTTGGTCTGCAAAAGTTCCCTCTAAATCAACGATCAAGGTATCACCGCTTTCAGATTTGCGACCTTCGACCGGCATCAGTGTTGCTCCGCTCTGACGGCGTTGGTCAATTATTCTTTCCATTTCACCTTCGGGCAGCGGCCGCACCCGGCGCGTGACTTCAAATCCTTTATATTCAGGAGTCGGAATTTCGGGCATTACTTCAAAATGTATATGCAATAATATGGATTGAGAACCATTAACTTTCAAAGTATCAAAATTGTCAAAATGCAATTGAGGTTCAGATAATGGCTGTAGCCCGTGTTCTTCAATTGCTGCCTGAACTTTGACCGGCAAAAGCTCGCGCAAAACTTCGTTTTGAATCTCTTCCTTAAACCGCAGACGAATCACGTCAACCGGTGCCAGACCTTTGCGAAATCCAGGAACACTCGCGCCTTGCGCATATTTCCGGCTGACTTTGTTATAAACTTCTTTGACCGCTTCGGGTTCAATTTCGATTTTAATTTCTCTTTGTGTCGGTGATACTTCTTTTAATTCAGTTTTCATTTAATAATTTTAATGCTCATCAAAAACAATCGGACGAGCAGCTTTTCAAGTAAATTTTGGATTTTGGGAATTTGAATTGCGGTTTGCGGATTTTTTCATCCCTCATCCCTCATCCTTCTTCCCTCTATTCGTGGTGCCGAGAGCGAGACTCGAACTCGCACGGATTTCTCCACAGGCTCCTAAGACCTGCGTGGCTACCAATTACACCATCTCGGCTGATTTTGATTGCCAAAAAACAAGCAAATTTGAATTTATCGTTTTTGGATGCGAAAGTCTAGCGAGGTATTTTTCGGGCAAATTATTTCGGCAGTAATTTGCGTTTATATTCTTCAAGCTGTCGGTCAGCATCCTTCATATCAGCAATCGCGATCGGTGTTTTTTCTTCCAGTTGTTTGGTTGGTTTTTCTTTTGCTAAAAATAATTTATAGCCGCCATAGCCGATGGCGGCAAGTAATCCGATCCACAGACCAAACCATAGAAGCGCGGAAATTATCCCGATCAGCCAAATTCCTACTACAACAACTGCAATAACTCCGATGACCGTTAAAATAATTTTGACTGTATCCATAAAAAAAACCTCGTAAATGAATTATATCAAATTTAATAGAGATTATTTGAAATAACTATCCACGAAGTTTCACGAAGAAAACACGAAGATTTTTTCTTTTTTTGAAATACTTATCGCCCTTTGTCGATTCAGTTTTAACTAATCCGCAACTTTTTCTCGGTCCTTCGTGAAATCTTCGTGTCCCTAAAGTGGATAATTTCTTTATTTCAAATAATGTCTAATCTTTATATTCTTTTAAGTCGCGTTTGTAATCGCGCATAGCGGCAATCGAGATCTGAGTTTTGCCTTCGAGTTTTGCCGGCTCCGAATTTCTGGTAAAAACTTTGTAACCGACATAACCGGTGATGCCGATAGTGCCGATCCAAAACAGATACCAAAGCAGCGAATAGATAAATCCAAAAACCGAAAAAGCCAACATTCCGAGTATCACCAAACCAAGCGCAATCAACAAAATCTTTATAAAATTCATCTTTTTATCTCCTTATTATTCAATTAACGGCGATTTCGCAAAATCAATTCAAAATCGTATAATTCAACCTGATTTGAATAACGATTTTTTTGAGGATAAAGTTTTGACTTTTCAGAAAGTAAATCTCCAACACATTGCCGAACAATTAAACGCCGCGATTTTCGGCAATCAAACCGCCGAAGTAACAAGCGTCACACACGATTCACGACAAGCGCGCGAAGGAACTCTTTTCGCCGCGATTCGCGGTCTGTCAATGGACGGACATCGTTTTGTGGACGATGTGATGCGGCGCGGCGCGGTCGGTATTATCTCCGAAATGGACGCGCCGGCCGATTTCCGGGGCACTTGGCTGAAAGTTGCCGACGCTCGTGAATCTCTTGCCAAAGCCGCGTCGGTTATTTACGGAAATCCGTCACATCATTTAAAACTCGTCGGAATTACCGGAACCAACGGCAAAACGACGACAACCTATCTTTGTTTCGCACTGGCGACCGCCAACCGCGAAAAGGTCGCGATGCTGACCACGGTCGAATACCGAATCGGCGATAGATCGGAAGAAGCAATTCGGACAACACCCGAAGCGTCCGATACCAACAAATTTTTGCGCGAAGCCCTTGAGATGGGTTGCCAAACTGCCGTGATGGAAACATCTTCGCAGGCAATTGACCTACATCGCTGCGATTGGCTCAGATTCAAAGTTGGAATTTTTACAAATTTAACCCGCGACCATCTCGATTATCATTTGACGATGGAAAACTATTTCGACGCTAAAAAGAAACTCTTTGACGGACGATTGGGCGAAAAACCCGAGTCGTGCGTTATCAATATTGACGACGAATGGGGCGCGAAATTAGCCGCTGAACTAAAGGCGAACGAACAGCGGGTTGTAACGTTCGCGCAAAATAATCAGGCTGATCTGACGGCTGAAAATATTGAGGTTTCTTTGATCAATGGCACTTCTTTTCTCTTAAAAACACCAAACGGCGAAAGACAAATTATATCGCCGCTCGTCGGCAAACCGCACGTTTATAATATGCTGGCGGCAACTGCCGCATCACTTGAACTCGGTTATGATCTTGATAATATCGTGAACGGATTAAAGACTTGTGTCGGTGCGCCCGGACGTTTTGAAAGAGTCGAACACAACGGCGATTTTGCGGTGGTCGTTGATTACGCGCATTCTGACGATGCGCTTTTGAACACCTTAAAAACTGCCAAAGAATTGACCAACGGCAGAATAATCACAGTTTTCGGTTGCGGCGGCGATCGTGATAAAACCAAACGTGTTCCGATGGGCGAAGTTGGCGGGCGAAACAGCGATTTGATTATCGTCACATCCGACAATCCGCGCACCGAAGACCCTTTGAAGATCATTGAACAAATTGAAGTCGGTTTGAAAAACACGAGTTGTCCATACCTTGTAATATCCGACCGCCGCGAAGCGATTCATCAGGCAATTTCAAAAGCAAAACCCAATGATGTTGTTTTAATTTGCGGAAAAGGACACGAAACTTACCAAATCGTCGGCAACGAAAAATATCACTTTGACGACCGCGAAATTGCGCGCGAGGCTTTGGAAAAATTAATGGAAGATTAATTTTATTTGCCCACGAAACACACGAAAAATCATTACTGAGCGGTCTAAAAATTGCGTAGCATAGAAAAGAAGAAGTTTGCCCGCGAAGGCGAAAAGACGCTAAAATAAAGCGATAATGATTGAATTTAATTTTCTTTTTCGTGTCTTTCGCCTTCGCGGGCAAACTTCTTACAAACACTAAGCAGGTCAGCATATATTCTGTGACATAATGACATTGCGGAAACACGCACGAAGTAAGTGTGTTTCGCGCCCTTACGAGCGTAGCGGGCTTCTGCATTATGTTACAAAACTTTTACTCATCTGCTTAATAAATTTCAACTAGTGGTGCTTGGTGGAAATAACCTCGCACTTTTGATTATCAAAAGACGAACTGTAAATGTCCATAATTAAATGGCTTTGCTATCATTCGATTGAAATATCACACAAATTCTCTCTGTTGGGAAA
>JANPDZ010000747.1:0-9879 GCA_031431735.1 Acidobacteriota bacterium
GATAATCGAGGCAATAAAACCGATTATGCCCAATTTGCGTTGATTTTTTTTAATGCCGATAATTAACGGTATTAAGCCCAGCAAAAGCCCGATTCCAATGTCAGCCGCCAAAATATAGTAATAATATTCCTGGTAAGCGCGCCTTATTTGTTCCATATTTATCCTTTCGGTCGGTCGCCGAGAATGCACATAATTTCGGCTTCGGCGGTAATTTGCCCGTCAACTCTGGCAACTCCCTGCATTTTTTGAACCTTGCTGCCGATGCGAATCGCCGTCACTTCCAACACGAGCGTGTCGCCCGGCACAACCGGACGGCGAAACCGCGCCTTGTCAATTCCGCTGAAAAACGGGATTTTGCTATTGCGGTCTTCAAATTCACGAAGCGCGAGAATCGCGCCGACCTGCGCCAGAGCTTCGATTTGTAAAACGCCGGGCATCACGGGTGCATCGGGAAAATGTCCCTGAAAGAAATACTCGTTGATCGTGACCTGTTTGATGCCGACGATGCGGACTCGCGGGACAAGTTCGATAATTTTATCAACCAACAGAAACGGATACCGATGCGGCAGAATTTCCTGAATGGCGCGTGAATCAAGCAGAATGCTCATATTTGGCTCGTGTATTTTTAGATTTTTAATAGCAGGTTACAAATTAGCGGAAAGTTTTGGATTTGTAAATTTTGGGTTTATAAAAATTTTGTCCAAATAATACAGAAGTCAGAAGCCGACCACCGGAGCCGACTTCTGACTTCTGATTACAGCCTTTGTAATTTTCTGCTATTTCGGAACAACTGCGGTCGTTGCCGGACGGGCATTGAAAAATGTGATGAACTGTTTGGTAGCATCCGCCGTTTCGTCCAAACCGAGAATCAATCCGGCATTATCGAGTTTGGAAACATCAAGAATCATTACATAACCGTTTTTCTTAGTGAATTCTTGAAGCGCGTTGCCGATGTCCTGACGAACCGGTCCCATCACAATTCGTTCACGATTTTCATAGCGAACTTTTGCATCTTCCTGTTTGAATTTATATTCACGCCCCAATTTGTCATACTCTTCAAGTTTTTTCTGCAGATCTGCGTCGGCAATCGGAATTTTACCGCCTTTACTGATAATGTCCTGATAGCCCGCAATCTCTTTTTGCAGTGCCTGAATTTTGGTCGCCATCGTGTTTAATTCTACGCCAACCGGTTGAAATTCTTTTTCAAGACTGTTCATCGCAGCGACATATTTTGTAATGCCTGCTTTTCCATCATCGAAAGCCAAAGTGTTGATTAAACCAACTTTACTTGCGGTTGTTTGGGCAAAAGCCGAGACCGCGAAAATTGCCGCGAAAATTGTACTGGCGGCGATTAAACGAAATGTTTTCATTGTTTTAGTGATACTCCTTAAATTATATAAAGGCTGTCTTTATTATATGACTACTTCTTTGTAACCTATGCTTTTATTATCCGGGTCAGTTTTAATTGCCCTTTGAAACTGTAAATTTACTATTACTTGGTTGCGGTCGTTGCCGGACGCGCATTGTAAAAGGTGATGAACTGTTTGGTCACATCAGCCGCTTCGTTCAACCCGATAAACAATCCGGTTTGATCCTTAGAAACATCAATTACAAGCACATAACCGTTTTTCTTCGTGAATTCTTGAAGTGCATTGCCAATGTCCTGCCGAATCGGCCCCATCACCGCCGCTTCACGTCGCTCATAACGTGCTTTGGCATCTTCTTGCTTGAATTTAAATTCGCGCCCCAATTTGTCATATTCAT
The DNA here is from genome assembly GCA_031431735.1 of Acidobacteriota bacterium. Classification (GTDB taxonomy): domain Bacteria; phylum Acidobacteriota; class Blastocatellia; order Pyrinomonadales; family Pyrinomonadaceae; genus JAFDVJ01. The sequence goes on from JANPDZ010000747.1 coordinate 1,765, forward strand.
CAAGTTTGGTTTGAACCATTTTTGAGTCAATCGGAATTTTATTGGCTGGATCTTGAGATCTTGCCTGTAAATCTTTAATTTCTTTTTCCAATGCTTGGATTTTGGTTGCTAAAGTATTTAACTCTACGCCAAGCGGCTTAAATTCAGTTTCGAGACTGTTCATCGCAGCGACATATTTTGTAATACCTGCTTTTTCATCATCGAAAAACAAAGTGTTGATCAAACCAACTTTACTTGCGGTTGTTTGGGCAAAAGCCGAGACCGCGAAAATTGCCGCGAAAATTGCACTGGCGGCGATTAAACGAAATGTTCTCATTTTATTACTGATACTCCTAAAAATTATGAAAAGAATTGTTTTTTTAATTTGACTATTCCTTTGAAACCTAAAATCTTAAAATTGTTGCCTGTCTTTACGATTTATTTTGAGAAAAGCAATGGTAAATTATCAGGCAAATCTTGTCAATCGGCTAGAATGTCCTTCCAACCGTAAAGCGGAAACCGCTTTTTTTACCCGGCAAAAACAGATTCGGCAACTCACTTCTGAGTCCAAGCTTGGCATTCGGATTATAAAAATAGATCAAGCGAAACGGCACATTGACGATCGGAACCTGCACGCGTAATTCCATACCGACACTGGCGCGAAAATCGCCGAGACCGGAAAACACGCTGTCGTCAATCCGCACCAGCGAATTGGTTTGGCCTTCTCCGCGAAGATAAACCTGTTGAAGTCCGGCGGGCAAGCTGACCGGACAACCGAAACGATTGCCGCGGCAGAAAATGTCAACAAACTGGGTTCTGGTAATAACCTGATTATTGTAAAGCAAAATGCTGCCAAAACTGTTTTCCAAAACCGGCGCGTTTCTAAGTGCCAAAGCCGTTACTAAGCCTGCGCCCAAAAAGCTATCGTCTGCCAGAAAATTACTGTTAATGGTTTGCGTTCCCGTCTTTTGCAAATTGAAAACCGCACCGATGTCGCCAAACGCCGCCATACTAACAGGTCCAAAGATCGGGATACGATATTCGAAATTACCCAAAAGCTGCGTGTCGCCGCCGATAAAACGATAGGAATTGGTATATAAAGCCGAGTTTGAACCTCCGGCGCCGGTCAATAACCCAAGTCCGGCGATCTCGGCGGCACGCGCTGAATCTAAGCCCGTGATCGGTGTCGGCGTCCCGCTGATATTGCTGGCGGCAACGACATTACGCGTCGTCACATATGTATCAAACGGCGCAATCGGGCCGATCGAGCGTGTGTTATAGCCGCGAACATCATATTCGCTTCCGAGGAAATAGCGTTCATAAATCGGAATGCCGCCGACAAAAGACAGCGAATTTGCACCGCGGATCTTACTGCTTGTCGCAAAAGTGCCGATCGTTCCGGCGATGATCCTAAAACCGAAAACTTCGGCATTCTTCGTCCTTTTGCGTCTGATGGGAATAAATGATGTATAAGAAATACTCGGCTGATAGGTTCTGACATCGCCAAGCAAACCGGCAAAGGCGAATGTCGCGGAGATTTGTGTTCCGCGCAAAGTGTCAATACCGTTCGAAGCCGGTTGACGCGAATCATAAACGAAACTTCCCGTAATGCGGCTGGTTATAATATTCGGCTGTGTATAAATGACCGGAATCGCAGTCGCCGCATTTCCGGCTTGATTGACCGGCGGTTCGGTAATGCTCGTCGCCGAAAATTGATACGTCAAACCAACCCGCGAAAATTGTGTAAAGCGGCGTTTTTTGAAGAATAGTTCTGAAAGCGGCGCCGTCGCAAAAATTGATGCGCCGTAGGTTGACTGCGTAAAAAGATTTTGGTCGCTGGCAGTTATCGTACTCAGCGGATTGGTCAAAATATCCGTCACCAGATCCGTATTCTGTGAAAGATAAGTGCCTTCGCCGAAAAATTTGTAGCGCGTCGCAAAGAGCGAAAATCCGACGTTGATCGGGCGGTCTTTGAAATACGGCTCCTGAAAGGTCAATTGAAAACTCTGTTGACGATTGCCGAGACCGAATTGAAACGAAACGGTTTCGCCGCGTCCCAAAAGGTTATTGGTCGAATATTCCAACCCGAAAAATGAACCGCCGATGCCGGAAATTCCGCCGTTCAAAGAAATTTGCTGACGGCCTTTTTCTTTAACTTTAACGACCAGATCAACATCGCCCTGTTCTTCATCAGTGCGAATTTCAACGTCCTGGTCTTTATCGATCGGGTCGAAATAACCTGTTTGATTAAGCCGGATTACCGAAGTTTCAAGCGCGATCTGGTTATAAATATCGCCTTCGTTGATCAAAACTTCGCGGCGCAAAATTTTGTCGCGGGTAAACGTGTTGCCGGAAAATTCAAGGCGGCGCAGACGAAACTGTTTGCCCTCGTCAATTGTAATGATAACGTCAACAATGCCCTCTGCCGGATTCGCCGGATTGTCTTTAAAAGTTGGGTCAAACTCGGCATTGTAAAGCACAAAACCCTGTGAGCCATAGACTTTCTTTAAATCTTCATAAACGGCTTCCTGCAAGCGTTTTCCGTCGGCGATCTCGCCTTTTTTCAAACCGACATAACCCAAAATCTGCTGTTCCGAAAAAATCGAGTTGCCTTCGACCTTGAGTTCGCCAACACGGAAAAGTTTGCCTTCCGTGACGGGAACGGTGATTTTCAGCGTGTCGTCTTTGGTCGTGATCAGTGGAATCGGAAAATTGCTTAAAAACGGAAAGCCGGTACGTTTGTAGCCGAGACCAGTAACAACCGGTTCGCCGATCCGTGCCTGAAAATAGCCTTTTGAGAACATATACGACTGAACATTTTTGCGCAGGTCGTATTGTAGTTTTCTGAGATCGAGAATGTCTTGTCCTTTGAAACGCGAAATCAATCCGGTTTCTTTAACGAGTTGGAGCTGACCGCGCAGTTCACCGTCTTTGAAAATCGAATTTCCTTCAAATTCGATCTCAATAATCCGCGAACGGTAGCCTTGCTCGACAATAAAAGTAATCGCGGTCGAAGTCGCCGAAACTTCTTCGTCCTTGACCGTCACTTTGGCGTTCGGATAACCTTTCGAGGCGAGTTGTTCGCGAATCACGCGAATTCCTTTTTGAGCATTGACCGGATTATAAATCGCTTCTTTGGAAATGCCGACGCGTTGTTCGCGAAAGGCTTTCAGAATTTCCGATTCGGGAACGGCTTTTAATCCTTCAAACTGCAGGTCACGAATAATCGGCAGTTCGGCGACTTCAAAAATGACGTTGACACCGCCGCGCACGCCTGCTTCGGTCAAAACACGGGTTTTAACTTTATCGAAAAAATTAAGCGAAAGCAGTTCCTTCAAATCGCGTTCAAGCTGTTCTTTATTAAAAACATCGCCCGGACGCGTTTTGATGTAATAAAGAAGGTCATCGTCCTTTAAACGGCGATTACCTTGAATGTCAACGGATTCGACGAGCTGCTGTTGCGCAAGCCTTCCGGTTTTCGGAGAGTTTTTTGTTTTATCGTCTGTCTTGGCAAATGTTGAAACGGCAGAAAACGCAAAAATCAACAAAATAACCCCAAAAGCGCGAAAAATATGCATAAAACCGAATTTCCTTATAATTGCAAGTTTACGGCTAATCGTGTAGCCGAAAAAGATATTTGCCGCTGAAAACTAAACTATAAATAACAATCTCTAAATATTGTTTTGATAAAAGCGGGCATTACCACGTTGGGTTGATACGCGAACTTTGATTCAATCAAATAAGGCTTGGTTGCCTTTTGCGCATATATGTCCAACAAATCTTCAAATTATACAGATAAAATCGCAAAAAGGAAAAAGCGTGAAAGCTGTAAATAAATCTTTCACGCAAATTACTGTGAAAAAGTGCAGAGTGCAAAGTGCAAAGTGCATAGTTTTTGATTTTAACTATGCACTTTGCACTTTGCACTTTGCACTAAATCGTGCGTTCGCCGATGCCTTCAAACAGTGTTTCTTCGAGACGAATCGAACGAAAGACAAGTTTGTCATTCTCGCAAAAGATCTCGACCAGGCTTTCTTCGCTCAAATCGCCCTGGATCAAGGCTTCGGAAAGTTCGTCCTCGACATATTTTTGCAGTGCACGTTTTAAGGGGCGCGCACCGTAACTTCGGTCAGCGCAGGTTTTATCAATCAGCCATTGTTTCGCTTCCGTCGTCAGACGAATTTGCAAAGTGCGTTTTTCGAGCATTTCGTTTATTTTTCCGATCTGCAGATCAACGATCGCAAAAAGATCTTTATCAACAAGTTCATCAAAAAGAATTATTTCATCCAGACGATTGATAAATTCCGGCGCAAAAGTCTTTTTAACCTCACTCAGCACCTGTTCTTCCATCTTTTCGCGGGAAGCTTCGGCGTTTGCCTGAAAACCCATACCAACACGTTTTTGGATAAATCGGGCGCCGATGTTTGAAGTCATTATAAAAATCGCGTTTTTGCAATCAACCGTGTTTCCTTGCGCGTCCGTCAAAATGCCGTCTTCAAAAACCTGCAAAAGCACATTAAACAAATCGGGGTGCGCTTTTTCGACCTCATCGAAAAGCACGACCGAATAAGGCGCACGACGCAATTTTTCGGTCAATTGTCCGCCTTCTTCGTGTCCGACATAGCCCGGCGGCGAGCCGATAAATTTTGAAACCGCGTGTTTTTCCATAAATTCGCTCATATCAAAGCGAACAAGTGCGCGTTCCGATCCGAACAGAAATTCCGCAAGCGAGCGTGCAACTTCGGTTTTGCCAACACCGGTCGGACCTAAAAATAAAAATGCGCCAATCGGTTTATTCGGATTTTTGAGGCCGGCGCGTGAACGCCGAACGGCGCGTGCCAGCGCAGAAATCGCCGGACGCTGTGAAATAATACGTTTATGCAACTGCGTTTCGATCTGCAGGAGTTTTTTCGATTCTTCCTGTTTGATCCGCTGGATCGGAATTCCCGTCCAACGCGAAATTACTTCTTCGACATCTTCGCGTGTGACCTCGACCGCAAAAAATGAATCTTCGAGATTATTCATTTCAAACGCAAGAAGCTGTTCGTCATTCGCTGTCACGCGTTTCCAACTTTCGACCGTTTCTTTCCAGGAAGGCTCGGAAACTGCCTCGCTTTCGTAACGCAATTTGGCGCGTGCGCCGGCTTCGTCCAAAACGTCAATCGCTTTGTCAGGCAAAAACCGGTCGGGAATATAGCGGTTTGATTGATAGACTGCGGCTTCGAGAGCTTCTTTTGAATAACGGATCTGATGAAAAGATTCGTATCTTTCAGCCAAACCCTGAATGATCTTGAGTGCGTCTTCTTCGTTCGGCGGAACTATTTTAACGGCTTGAAAACGCCGTTCCAGAGCCTTGTCTTTTTCGATTGATTTGCGAAATTCCGCCGGAGTCGTCGCGCCGATACATTGGATCTCGCCGCGTGAAAGCGCGGGTTTCAAAATATTTGCCGCATCCAGCGTGCCTTCTGCCGAACCGGCACCGACGAGCGTGTGCAATTCGTCAATGAAAACAATGTATTGATCGTGGTCGCGGAGTTCCGCCATAATTTTTTTGAGGCGTTCTTCAAACTGACCGCGATATTTCGTGCCCGCGACAATGAGCGATAGATCGAGCGACAAAATTCGTTTATTTTCCAAAAAAGTCGGTACGTTTCGCTCGACGATTCGCTGCGCCAAACCTTCGATGATCGCTGTTTTTCCAACGCCCGATTCACCGATCAAGACCGGATTATTTTTCGTGCGGCGGCAAAGAATTTCGATCACGCGCTCGATTTCCGCGTCGCGCCCGATCAGCGGATCGAGTTTTCCTTCGGCGGCCTCGCCGGTCAGATCACGCGTAAATTCCTGTAAATGCGGAGTGTCGCTTTTTTCTCTGGCACCTCTTTGATGTAAATCTGAAAAACCGCTCTGCCGCGCAATCTCTTCACGCGCATCCTGAATACGAAGTCCGTATTGAAACAGAATTTCGGCGGCGATTGATTTTTCTTCGCGAATAATTCCGAGCAGAAGATGTTCGGGACCGATGTGACGATTTTGCAATTTACGGCCTTCTTCCGACGCAAATGCAAGAATCCGTTTGGTTTCCGGCGAAAGATGAAGTTCCGCCGATTGCGGGATCCGGTCGTGCAAGGTAATTCTTTCTTCAACTTCGCGCCTGACGGTTTCGACCGTCAGACTATTGCGAAAAGGAAAAAACCTCGCCGAGACGGTTTTATCTTCACGCATCAAACCGAGCAGAATATGTTCGGGCGAAATGACTTGTGAACCATACTGCAATGCTTCGTAACGGGCAAAAAATATCACCCGCCGCGCTTTTTCCGTGTAGCGTTCAAACATAAAAATAACTATTGCTCCGACTCTTTGTAAAATTAATTACCTAAGTCTGAACTTTTATGACAAATTTTTCAAGATACGATTTTCCGAGACTTTCCTGAATATAGTTTCAAACCATCAAAAAATCCAAAAATTTTATTGCGTCCGCAAATCCAAAAATTTTATTGCGTCCGCAGATTTTCCAAAGGTTTTATGCGGCTCGCCTTGATCGCGGGATAAATGGTTGCTGTCAAACATAAAAAAAAGGTTATAAAAATAATCAGTAAAATATTTGACGGCAACGGATGAAGCGGAATGTAATTGAGCGAATAAACTTCCGCCGAAAGACTGATGATCTTAAAATAATTACCGATTAAACAGCCGAGCAAGCCCAAAACAACACCGAAAAATATTCCGATAAATCCCAAAAACATACCTTCGAACAGAAAGATTATTATCAAACTTCGCGCGCGTGCGCCGCACGTTCTCAAGATAGCAATGTCAAGCCGGCGCTCATTGACCAACAAGGCGAGCGTCGTCGTAATATTTAGCGCGGCGATAAAAATTATCAGCGAGATTATCACCAGCGTCACTTTTCTTTCCAGACTGAGCGCGGCAAAAAGCGGGCGATTTGCTTCCTGCCAATCAATGACCTTAAATTTTTCGCCCAAACGGGCGCGAATTTCCCGCGCAGTTTCATCCGCTTTGTAAATATTTTTGACCGAAAGGCTTAGAATCCGGGGCGTAAAGGTCGGTTGTCCGTGAAGCCGCGCAAATTTTTCGGGCGAAATGTAAATCCACGTCAGATCGTAATCGTAAAGTCCTGTTTCAAAGATTTCGGCGACACGGACACGCGACGGCGTTTGATTTTCGAGCGTGACGATTTCCGCCGAATCACCGATTTTTAATTCTAATTTTTCGGCAAGTTTCGCACCAACGGCAATTTCACTGCCGGAAAGTTTTTCCCGACTCCCGACTCCCGACTCCCGACTCTCGACTTTAATAATCGCGTAACTCGTCTCCGTTTCGCCGAGAAGCAACGCATTTTCGTAAGTTGTCGGTAAAATTTCGCTGATATTTTCCGCTTGTTCGAGAGTTGCTTTTATCTCTCCCCAGTTGGAAATCTCGCTGCCATCTTTCATAAACACCGCAATATGCGCCGTATTTGCCAGAATTTTATCGCGCATTTCATCGGCAAAACCATTTGCCAGGGCCTGCGCGACGATCAGACTCGCGACGCCCGCCGCGATTCCGACAATTGCGACAATTGAAGTAAAACGCGCCAAAGATTTTCTCTTTGCGCGAAAATATTTTAATGCGAGTTTTAATTCGAACGACACGCAAGATAGTTTCCCGCAAAGCCGCAAATAACGCAAAGAAACCTACGGCTCTTGCAAAGTCAGAGTTTTCTTGAACAGTGTTCTTAATGAAAGTTGAGCGGGCGCAAAGCACACCTTCCTGACCTCAAATTAGCTGTAACTTGATTGATAAACCTTCATCTTTTCTCAAATTGAAGGTTAAAAAAAACTAGATAAAACCATTAACAGGTCAGGAAGGTGTGCTTTGCGCCCGCTCCTTCTAACTTTGCAAGAGCCGTACAAAGAAACCTTTATTCGCCAAACGCTTTTTCATCGGCTAAAATTTAATTTTACAAAAATCTGTAATTTGTAATTTTGAAAAATGCCTTTAGACACGATTGAAAAAGCCGTTGAAGACATAAAAAACGGCAAAATGATAATTATTGTTGACGACGAAGACCGCGAAAACGAGGGCGATCTTGTTTGCGCGGCTGAGAAAGTGACGCCCGAGATCATTAATTTTATG
>JANPDZ010000748.1:0-6566 GCA_031431735.1 Acidobacteriota bacterium
CGCGCTCAAGGCTTGGTAAAGATAGGTGCTGGTTTGGATGTGAAAATCAGTTTCGCCCAAAGGTTTGCCGTCCGATTCAGGGTAAAAAATGTCGTCTTTCTTTTTTAGTTTCAGAACTGCGCTCATATTGACCTCATTTTAACATAAAAAATCAGATGTCTTCAGTAATACCCCAATAAAAAGTTACAGCAATAAGTTGACGGTCAAACTATTTTTTTGCCCGCGAAATACGCGAAATACGCTAAAAACAAAATAAATTTGATTTCTTTTTTTCGCGCTTTTTCGCGTATTTCGCGTGCAAAATTCTTTTTCTTAACTTTTTACTGACCGATTACAGGTCTTCATACTTTTTGAGTTTCCGATAAAGCGTTGAGAGGTCAATGCCGAGAATATTCGCGGCATCCGTTTTATCATCATCAACCGAATTGAGAATCTCTAAAATATAGCGGCGTTCCATTTCGTCGAGCGTCGGGCGCAAGCCTTCGGGGTCGCGTATTTCAAGCGAATGCTGCGCACTGAGTTTAATCTTCGGGGTCAGACTTTCCAGATCAATCTCGTCGCCCGACAGAATAAAAGCGCGCTCGACGGCGTTTTCGAGTTCGCGAACATTGCCCTGCCAGTTGTAGCTGACCAGTGCCGTCATCGCTTCTTTGGTGACGTTCTTTTCTATCGCCCGCTGATGCCGCGCCGATTTTGAAACGAAATGTTTGACTAGCAGAGGAATGTCTTCGCGCCTTGCACGCAACGGCGGTAAGCTGATTTCGATGACATTCAGGCGATAAAAAAGATCTTCCCGAAAGCGGTTTTCCGCAACTTCGGTTTCGAGATTTCGATTGGTCGCGGCGATGATTCGCGTATCGAATTTAACAGCCACGCCCGCGCCAATCGGCAGAACTTCCTGTTCCTGAAGCGCGCGAAGCAGTTTGACCTGCAAGGCAAGCGGCATTTCGCCGATCTCATCAAGAAAAAGCGTGCCGCCGTCAGCCGAACGAAAGAGACCTTTTTTATCGGCGGTCGCGCCCGTGAATGAGCCCTTGGTATGTCCGAAAAGTTCAGATTCGAGCAAAGATTCGGGCAACGCACCGCAATTGACCGCAAGAAATGGCTGGTTGGTACGCCCGCTGTTGAAATGAATTGCTTTCGCGATCAATTCCTTGCCCGTCCCCGATTCGCCCTGAATCAAAATTCCGGCGTTCGTATTGGCGACCTTTTCCACTAATTTAAAGACGTTTTGCAGAGATTCGCTCGTCCCGATGATTTCTGAAAAACTGTATTTTTTATCGAGTTCGTGTCGCAGTGCCCGATTTTCGCGCGAAAGTTCCTTTGTGCGAATCGCATTGCGAACCGTTTTTATCAGATCTTCATTGACAAACGGTTTTGTGATGTAATCATAAACGCCGCGCCGCAGAGCCGCGATCGCCGAATCAACCGATGAATACGCCGTCATTACAATGACCAACGCGTCTTCGTCAACCGCTTTTATTCGCGATAACAATTCGAGTCCGTCCATCCCGGACATTTTTATATCAGTCAGCGTGACATCAATCTCAACGCCCGGGAAAATTTCAAGCGCGGTTTCGGCACTATTCGCCGTAAAAACCTGATAGCCTTCGGCTTCAAGCAATTGCCGCAAAATCGAGCGCATCAATTCTTCATCTTCGACTACGAGTATTTTTGGTTTTGCCATATTCTTGAGTTCCAAGTTCCTTTCTTTAAGTTTCTGGTTTCAAGTTTCAGGTTTCAAGTTTCTGGTTTTAAGTTTAAGTCTTTTGGTTGATATTTCAAATGTTTGGGAAAACGATAAAGTTTCGGAACCATAAACTCTTAACTAGAAACTTGAAACTTGAAACCAGAAACTTAAAGAAAGCAGCTTTGAACTCGAAAGACGCTTCGTGATAGCATCAAACTTATTGTCTGATTATTCAAATGGGGCTTCATAAATCTTTTATTAAAATATTCCTGACGGGCGTTTTTTGCGTTTCGATCGCGGTTGCTCAACAAACCAATCCCGTCGAACGGAAAGTTGCTAATCCGATCACCGACACGCCTAATATTGACCCGGTATCGGAAGAAAACTCGATCAAACCTCCGAAAAAACAAAATTCTTCGGGTTTCAAAGAAGAAGGCGGCGGCGATGAAGTGGTTGTCTATTCTGAAAAGCAAACCGTCACGGGCGAAGCCGGCAAACGCATTGTCACGCACACCGGAAATGTTGATGTTCATTACGGAATTTATCGGCTTCAGGCTGATAAAGTCGTCATTTATGAAGCCGAAAACCGTCTTGTCGCAGAAGGCAGCGTTGTGTTTGATCAAGGCGAAGACCAACGCATCACTGGTGCTGTCGGGGAATGGAATTACAAAACCAAGCTCGGAAAATTCGTTAATTCGACCGGGTTTACCAATCAAACCAACGACGGCACGGTCATTTATTTTACGGCGGATAAGGTCGAACGTGTCGGACTTAACGAAATAGTCATCACAAACGGCAAATTCACGGCCTGCGAAGATGCCGTGCCGAAATGGAGCTTTACGGCAAGCGAAGCGCGAATCAAACAAAACGACCGTTTGAAGCTGAAAAACGCAAAATTCAAGGTCAAGGATCTGACGATCGTGCCGGTGCCTTTCGCTTCGATTTCGTTAAAAAAAGAAGACCGCAGTTCGGGATTTCTGACCCCGACCATCGGTTATTCGACCCGCAAAGGATTGCGGCTTTCGGGCGCGTATTTCAAAACTCTGGGACGTTCGGCAGATGTTACCTTTCGGGGCGATCTATACACTTCGCGCGGAATCGGTTTCGGTCTTGACTTGCGAACGCGAGCCAATTCGCGTTCATATTTTAATTTCGGATTCTACGCTGTCCAGGATCGAATTTTGGGCAAAAAAGCCGATGCCGAAAATCCCGACCAGGGCGGCTCGATCGTTTATGCTGACGGTGTTCATTATTTTTCGAATGGATTTACAGCGGCTGCGGATGTTCGCTTAACCTCAAGTCTGGCGTTTCGACAGGTTTTCTCGGACGGAATTCAGCAGATCATTTCGCCCATCGAAGTTTCGCAAGTCTTTGTCAACAAAAGCTGGAACAATTACACGCTCAATCTGTTAGTGCGGTCGCAGGTCATTTCGATTCCCAATGTTCGCATCAAAACAAAAAATCTGCCGAGCATCAATTTCGACAAACGCCCGTCGGAAATTTCTTTCTTGAAAAACGTTTATTTTTCATTCAAAACCAGTCTCGAAGGCGTTTCGCGGCGCGAGGAAGTTGACGATCAGGCTCTCTATTTTCAACAAACCGGAAGTGTTCCGGTCGTTTCGCCGGCACTCGGACAGCGTTTCGACATTCATCCGCAGGTCTCGATTCCGTTTAATTTCAAATACGTAACATTTACGGCAACTGCCGGCACACGCGTCACTTATTATTCAAATTCTTTCAACGATATGCGCCGCGTTGTCGGTCGCGATGTCGTGCGCAGCTACGGCGAGTTTGAATTCGATATTCGCCCGGTTGCGCTCGCTCGAAATTTCTACGCTAAAAACAAAGCGTTTCGTTTTCGCCACGTCATCGAACCATATGCAACTTATCGTTTAGTGAAAGGTGTCAGCAATTTCAACCGTATCATCCGCTTTGACTATACCGATAGTGAAACGGACACCAACGAGGTCGAATTCGGACTGACAAACCGTTTCTACACGCGCAAATACACTGAAGCCGTCACACCGGAAGCCCAAAAGCGTTTGCAGGACAACCCCGAATTAAACAAAAATCCGCTCGCCGTGCAACCCTACGAAATGTTCACGCTGACCATTCGCGGAAAATATTTCTTTGACAAAACCTTCGGCGGCGCGCTGATTCCGGGACGAAGAAATCAGATCGCCCCGATCACCGCGCTCTCATTTTACACATTCGGCGGCGTTCCGCGCCGGTTTTCGCCGCTCAACATTGACGCAACCTATCGCCCGCGAAAAACGATCTTCGCCAATACCAGAATGGATATCGGCATCCAGGGCGGCGGACTTCGAGCGATCTCGGCAACGGTCGGCTACGACACCAAACTGTTCAAATTATTTCAAACATTTTATTACACCCGCGCCGTTTCCCTGATCCCGTCGCTCGCGCAATACGCCGACGCAAACGGCAAAGAAGCCGGCACCTTGCGCGGTTCACAATGGAGTCCGACAGTTTTTATCGGCAGCCGCGACAAAGGCTTATACGCTGGCACATCGCTCTTTTTCGACTTCCAAAACCGTCGCGAACAAGGCGGCAAACCGCTCATCAGCTCGCTCTACACACTCGGCTACGCCTACGATTGCTGTTCGGTTGCCGTGCAATACTACACCTTCAACGTCGGCGCCCGCCGCGAAAACCGCTTCGTCTTCAGCTTCCGCCTAAAAGGCATTGGCGCATTCGGCACTGAGCAATTCGGGCAAGGATTAAGATAAGTGATAAAATCAACTTCCAAACAAGCTTGTTAACAAATCGCTAAAAGGCTTTGCTAATAAAGGACTGATTATCGTTATCAAAGGTGCCGCGTATTTGCTGAAAGATGAAAACCAAGTGGTTGATTCGCCGGTTAATCTGTTCCCCTCTTTCTTCCAAATCCAGTAAGCCGCCGGAATATAAATTGTTGCTAACAGTAAAGAGTAAAAACCTGCTTGAACGGAATGTGATATTTTAAAAAAGTTCTCAAGTAAAACTGAATAATCGCTGTTGACGAACAATCGATGCCATTCGGTAACGGTGTTTATTTTTGAAAGACCGACAAACAACATTGCTCCGGCGGCATACAAAATTAAACGAAGATGTTCTTTGAATGGGACAAATTTTTCCAGATCGTCTTTAATTTCTTTCTTTTGTTTTTTGAGATTTTTTAGTTTATTATCAAATTCTAATTTTTTAGCTTCATCTGTTTGGGATTGCAGATCATCTTTAGCAAGATCAATTTCGGAATTCAGCAACTGTAATTTTGCCTGATTTTCCTCTGCCGAATTTTCGGGCTCCGTTGTAACTTCTACTCTATAAACAATTGAACAAATCGCGGCGACTAAAAAAAATATTGAAGCGAAACTGATAACATTCGACAAATTTATCCAACGAACCGATCAATCTCCGTAGAGATTGATGCTTTGCAGAAACAACGGCTCGGCAACCGACATATAATCACTGTTATGGAACGTGTAAAAAATAACTTATAACAGTGGTTCGATTTGATAATTCCATTTTGGTAGTATTTCATCGAATATTATGGTCATTGTTTCTTTGAAATTCTCGCTATATTTTCGTCCTGTTTGATACACTTTTTCGTTGATCCACGCCACCACTTCGAGTCCTGTTTGAGTTTTTGTTTTCGCGGCTTGTTCTTTGACAATTTCATGATTTTCAAACATCATTCCTTCCCAACTTCTTTGTAAATGTGGAAACAAGCGATGCTCAATCGGGTTATATGCGCGAACAATATGCCGGATAATGTGCCACCACAATCTTGATGTTCAGTTCGTTTGCCAAGTTTTGCAAATCTTCTTTGACGATGTAATGCAAGCACGAATTACTTCCACCGCCGTCCATTAAAAGCAACATTTCAGTCGCCTTAGGATAGTCTTTTGGGATGCTTGAAAGCCAATGATAACGCAGATTATCACATAAAAACTCCGACGTATCTTTGCTTGTTCCCAAACTCACAGAGCCTTTGTTTTTTTGCGTATCGTAAATTCCGTGCGGCACCACGACACCTTCCGCTAAACTTGGAAAATCGTGGTCATAAACTTTGACAGGCTTTTGACAATATGACTTTCCCTGACGATAAAACTGTCCGATAAACTCCTTCTTCTTGGTATCAATACTCAAAATCGGGAATCCTTTTCGCTTAAACTCCGTTTGAAGTTCGCCAATATTCCGAAACTGTTCATCACGGTTGGCAACTTCTTTAATCGTCATCGTTTTACTCATTTTCCGTTTCACGAAGCCTTTGGTTTTAGTCAATTGTTTGACGATAAAGCGACTCGTTTGCAAACCTTTTTCACCAAATAGTTTGACCACGTCCGAGGTCTTCAAAGCGCGTCCAACGAATCTTTTCATTCATTGGCGAACCGGCTGTTTGTGATTCGACAATTTCATCAAAAACGGTCATTAATTCCGCTTTATTTTCAATGTTTTTTTTCGTCCGCCGCCAACTTGGCGAATCCGCGTCGAAATGAGCGCACCGTTGGAAATTCCGACTAACTCTTTTTGTCCGACACGAATTGTATGCGGATGAATACCAAGTTCCCGGGCAACCTGATGAACACCAAAATAGCCAAGCTCATTGGCTTTCAAAGCGGCAAAAAGACGCTTTTGCTTTTCATCTAACGACTCAAAAAATAAGTGCTCCGAAGTTTTATTCATACGTTTATAGCTTTTCAAATTACTAAGTTGCTATTATTGTATCGTTATAAGTTATTTTTTACACGTTCCTTAGCAGCTCGACTTTAGATAAATTTTCGGTTTCAAGCAAAACTGTAAGTGTCCTAAACATTGAATTTATGACAATCAAGAGAAAAAACTGGGAATTAAATGAGGGTAGTGGTCTTTTCTG
>JANPDZ010000749.1:0-1922 GCA_031431735.1 Acidobacteriota bacterium
CGACATTTCAAAATTCCCCGAAATGCCGATTATTGCGATTGAAATTGTTTCTGCCAGCCAAAATATCGGGGACTTAATTATTAAATCACAAACCTTAGTTGACAACGGAATTAAAGCCGTCTGGACGGTTGAACCTTTTACTAATACAGTTTTTGTGACTGATAAAACAGGCAAAAAACGTCTGCATAATCAAGAAGTTGAAAGTGAAGGTATCAAGGTAGATTTCCGACAAATCTTCGCTATAAATTAAATTCGCAAAATGTAGAAAATATTCTTTCGCAAGCAAGCCCCGAAAACTGACGTTGGCGATTCGGCGGAAGTTTATGTGTTAGTAATGGTGAATGGTGAATGTCAGAAACAAGCAATTCGCCATTTATCACTCACCATTCACCATTAAATCAAGTTGGCGATTCGGCGGAAGTTTATGCGGTGATAATGGTTAATTGTGAATGATAAATGGTGAATTTGATTTTTCTTAATATTCACAATTCACAATTCACGATTCATCATTAAACGAGATTATGATAAAATATCAATTATTTTGAGGTGAAATTTTATGATGTTAAAAGAAGTTATCGAAGTAGAAGAAGACGAGGAAAAGTTAGAAATGCCATCATTTAACCATAGTTTTATTTGTGGAGAAATTGCCGAACAAATAAATAAAACTAAAGTTTATAAAGCGATGCCGGAATTGACCTTGAAAATTAACAAAGGGATTACGCCGGATGTGTCGGTTTATTTGCGTAAAAATATCAAGCCGGATTTCTCGCACGACTATACAAAATTCCCCGAAATGCCAATCTTAGCAATCGAAGTTATTTCCGCCAGCCAAAACATTCAACATCTGCTTGAAAAAGCAAAAAGACTTGTCAAAGAAGGTATCAAAGCCGTTTGGACGATTGAACCTTTTACCAACACAATTTTTGTGACGACCGAAAACTCCGAGAAAAAGTTTTACAATCAAGAAGTCGAAAGCGAAGGCATTAAAGTAGATTTCCGACAAATTTTCAACGCAAATTAACCTTGTAGAAGGATGATTACCGCAAGCCGCGAGGAGTTTGGGGCGAGCTTTGGATAATTTTGGAAAAGATATTCGCAGCAAGCGGCGTTGCTGGGCTTGGCGATTCGGCGGAAGTTTATGCGGTGATTTCATTTACCGAACTTCATTAAACAAGTATCATTTACAATAAAATTATGAACAAACCAAAAATTATTCTTGACGTGATTGATACGGATTCAGCATCGCAAGCAGTTCAAATTATCACAGGACTTGCCGAAGAGAATGGTGTTAATTGGGCTTTGGTTGGTGGGGTGGCAATGAATTTATATGGTAGCGACAGACTGACCAAAGATATAGATGTTATTGCAGATAAACTCTTGCCCTTGCCGGAAAGCCAAATCGTCGGAAAACTTAAACAAGGCGGCGAGCGTTTCAATACCGAAACCGATAAAAATGTTGTTTCTGTAGATTGGATAATACGCAATGATGTTTTCAAATCTATGTTTGCAGAGGCATTAAAATCATCAGTCAAAATCAATGATGTGCCTGTTTTAACACCCGAATGGCTGGTAATCCTAAAGTTCATCGCCGGACGCTTTAAAGACCAAGAAGATGCCGTCTTTTTGCTGAGTCGTAACGGATTGGTTGATCGAAAACTCATCAAAGAACACATCATCAAAACTGCTGGAGAAATCGCTTGGGAATTAGCCAAACACGGTTATCAAAGATGGTTCGATTTAGCCGACGGCAGAACCCGCGAAGAAGAGCGTAACGAAAAAGAAGGTTACATTGATTCTTAAAATATCAGTATTCTGCTGGAAATTTGCCGCAAAAATTATATTGGAGAACTTGGATAATAAATTTAAATGAATCTGAAAGTCAGTAAAATTCACTTGGCAGTATTGTTTTTGATAAGTTTCGC
>JANPDZ010000750.1:0-2013 GCA_031431735.1 Acidobacteriota bacterium
TCCACTCTCCACTCTCCACTGTTACAGATTTAAAGATAAAAACCTTTGGATTTGTCGAGATTTTCCGCGATCAGGCAAAGCCTTTCGCGCCGGACGCGTGGACGACGAAACGCGCCCGCGATATTTTTTGCTACATTGCGACGAGCAAGCATCGGCGCGTTGACAAAGAAATTTTAATTGACGCTTTTTGGGGCGAAGAAGATTTGACAGCAATTGAAAAGAATTTTCACCCGACAATTTCGCATATCCGCAAAGCGTTAAACTCGCGCCAATCGTTCAAACAGAATTTTCTCGTTTTTCGCGACGGCGCGTATCAGCTCAACGCGGAGCTTTCCTATTCGATTGACACCGAAGAATTTGAAACTGCCGTGGCACAAGCCGAAAAAGCCAAACGCGAAAAGGATACGAATCTTTTACGCGAAAGTCTGCAAAGGGCAAACGAACTTTATCGCGGCGAATTTATGGCAGGAATTTATGAAAATTGGGCGGAAGAACGGCGTAATTTTTATACGCAGCAGCATTCCCGCGTCTTAAATGGCTTGGCAAAACTCGCGTTTACGGACAAAAGCTGGTCGAGTGCCTTGAAATTTGCCAACCAAATTCTGAAAAGCGACCCGTTTCGTGAAGATGCGCATCGTTTAATAATGAAAACCTACGCCGCACAGGGCAAACGCGCCTCGGTCGTCGAACAATTTGAAACTCTGCAAACTCTGCTCAAAAAAGAACTCGGCGTAGCCCCTGCGCCCGAGACGCGCAAGATTTTTCAGGAATTAACTAAGTAAATCAAAGAAATAGCTGCATTTTATGGTGCCGAACATAGTGGATTTTGTAATTCATATTTAATTCTACCTATTCTTTCATCTCCGATAACTCAAATAATGCTTCATCAATTTCTGAAATTGTATGCCAGAGTAAAGTTTGATCAAACTGGATTTCAAAACTCAGCTTGTTATCTAAATAAACATTTCCTAAAAGATAGCCTGTTGCTTCAATATGTCCGAGGTTATCAGGTTCGATTAGTATGTATAATTGTCCCTCCAAAGTATTAAACTCGGCTTTTCCTCTTAAATTTTGGTAAACGGGCTCAAGCTGATCTTTGAATCTAATCATGTCACTAATCAACATACTAATTTCAACTTCCGCCTTGAAACCTACAACTTCAACGCTAACAAGTGCTTGTATCCATTCATCACTATTTGCTCTTAGATTAGCAGGAGTTACTAATAAGTTTACTTCAAGACGCTCTTTTTCTGGATAACCTACTGAAAAGAAAGGCATAAATTTTTATAAGTTTTAAAACAATGTCCTTTTAAAATCATTAAATAGAGCAATTTTTTAATTATCTGGTATTTCAGTCTTCGTTCAGAGTACAAACTTTAGTTTGAATCCCGCCGCGCTTGCGCCTCGCGGGAACACGCTGAAGCGTGGACTCTGAACGAAAACAGAAATCCGTAAATACCAGAGAACTTAAAAATTGATCTATTAAAGTATATCATCAAAGATTATATTGGTCTTTTTATTCAAGACCTCAAGTCTGCCTCAAGCCATTAAAAATCCGCTCAAGTTTTTCTCAAAGATCATCGTTTAATCTGGATTCAAGTTTTAACAAACAAATATTTGAATAAGCAGAAAAGGAGCAAAACGGTGAAAATCAATCAATATTACAGAAAATTTTTAAGTTTAGTATTTACGCTCGTCGTAACGGGCGTTTTTGTCTGGCAGCTGCAGGCGGCAACTTTGTCGCCGTCGCTGCAAAATCAATTAACGACACTGGCTGATAATGTTTCGGTCGGAATGGTGATCGTTTCGTTCAACACGACGACGGGGTTGCAGAATTCGCATCTTGATGTTCTGCGCTCGGTCGGCGTGACCGGCGGACAGACTTTTCCGACGCTCGGAATGGTCGCCCAACCGATGACGGTCGGGCAGGTTCGCGCACTTTCAAACAACGGGGCGGTGCGTTCGATCTGGTCAAATGACCAACTGGTTTATTTTATGAATCAGGCACGCACC
>JANPDZ010000751.1:0-1796 GCA_031431735.1 Acidobacteriota bacterium
GCGCAGCGGAATCATCATCAGAATCCCAAGCAGTCCGCCCATCACGGCAACGATCATGACCCGCGTGATTTCGAGATCGAAGCCGAGAATCAAAATCGCGGGCATCGTCACGCCGAGACCGAAGGCGATTGATTCGCCCGCGCTGCCGGCGGTCTGGACGATGTTGTTTTCAAGAATCGTCGCATCTTTCGTGAACTTCATTTTAGAAAGCAGACGAAAGAGCGTGATCGAAATAACGGCGACCGGAATTGAAGCCGAAACGGTCAAACCTGTTTTCAGCACCAGATAGAGCGACGACGCGCCGAAGATAATGCCCAAAAGCGTTCCGACAATTATCGGAATCGGCGTCAGTTCACGCATATTCGTAACAGCGTCAGGAATATACGGGCGAAATTTTTCGAGAAATGGATTATTAGCCATAACGGAAAATAAAGAACCTCCAAATTTTTATCTGTTCAAAAGGAAGAGTTTTTTTGAATTGAAATCTTGACGTTAAATTTACATCTCATTGAGCAAACAAGCAAGTCTTTTCGCAAGTTTTCACCGCAGAAACGCAGAGACTCAGAGAATAATTCGCTTATTTTTTCCGCTTTGTGTTAAATTTATCTCATTCTGAATTTCGGATCCGTTTCCAAAAAGCCATGAAATATACTTTAAAAATCTCTGCGTCTCTGCGTCTTGGCAGTTTAATTCTGCTTTTCGCTTTATCAACATTCGCCCAAACAAAAATTCCCGCGCCCAAAGATGTCTTGGGTTTTACGCCCGGCGACGACCGCAAACTGGCGAGTTGGGCGCAGGTCATTGATTATTTCAAACGCCTTGATGCGGCATCCAACCGCGTGATGTTTCAGGAGATCGGCAAAACGACCGTTGGTGCGCCGTTCGTTTACGCGACGATCTCCGCGCCCGCGAACCTTAAAAATCTCGAAAAATACAAAGCTATCAACGCCAAACTCGCCGACCCGCGATTGATAAAATCGAATCAGAAACTCGCTGACGATCTGATCAAGCAAGGAAAAACGATCGTTTTGATCACCTGCGGCGTTCATTCAAATGAAGTCGGTTCGTATCTTTCTTCGATGCTGATTGCCGAAAAACTGGCGAATGCAACGGACGCGGAAACGCGCCAAATTTTGGAAAACACAATTATCCTGCTCGTCCCTTCCTTAAATCCCGACGGCGTGGACATCATCAAAAATTGGTATGACAAAACGCTTGGAACGCCCTTTGAAGGCACCGATCCGCCGGAGCTTTATCACAAATACGTCGGGCACGACGACAACCGCGACTGGTATGCGTTCACGCAGGTCGAAACACAACTGACGGTTGATAAAATTCACAATGTCTGGCATCCGCAGATCGTCAACGACATTCATCAGCAAGGTTCGATGGGCGCAAGATTGTTTTTGCCGCCTTATCTGCAACCTGTCGAACCGAACGTGCCGAAAGAATTAATCGCCGGTTACACCGAACTCGGCAATTACATCGCCAAAACGATGCGCGCAAAAGGTTTCCAAGGCATCACGACCGATTCGACCTACGACGCATGGACACCGGCACGCGCCTATTCGCACTATCACGGCGGCGTGCGCATCTTGAGCGAAACCGCTTCGGCGCGTCTGGCGACACCGATTAACGTCAAGTTTGAAGATCTGCGCGGCAGTCTCGGCTACGATGCAAAAAAAGAATCGCCAAATTTCGCGCCCGTCTGGAAAGGCGGCGAATGGCACCTCAGCGACATTACGCGATATATGACGACCGCCGCGTTTTCGATCCTCAAACACGCTTCCGACAAC
>JANPDZ010000752.1:0-1932 GCA_031431735.1 Acidobacteriota bacterium
AATTACACGATAAATTGAGACTGAAACCACCAAATTAAGGCTTAAATCTCCTAATTTTTCCACCAAAAACCATAGAATTAATTTGGGTGTACTGGTAAATGATTGAATTTAGTTCACTTAGATTTATGCGACACGCTCTAAATAGGGCTCTTTCTCAAAACTAAGGAAAAGTCGTTCAGCGCCAACGGCAGTTTTGTTTGACTTGGTGTCCTTTTCGCTCCTTCTTTGATCTTCGGTTCGCCGTATTTTTGCCACTTCGCACTCACACTTTCGACTTCATCCGACGCTTCATACAACCACCACACCGCCGTTTGTGCCGTCATCACCCAATTCTCCACATTTTTCAATTGCGGCGTTTGATAATCTTCCAGAAACATCGCTTGTTTCATAAACCGATTCATCACTTCCAAGTCAAATCTCCGCCGAAATCTTTGATACACCTCTTTCAAATTCAACCTTTTTCGCTCCGACCCCATCACTGACACGAACACATCTTCCTTAAAAACACGTTTCCCCGTTTTCTCATCCCAAACCCGGAAACTGACCATATCAAACACTGCTTCTTTCATCAAATAACCGTCGGAACTGTGCATCAACATCTCGTTCCAGCGTCTGATCTCGATCCGTAACTCTCTACCTTTCTTCGTTTTAGTAAAGATCTCGGTTTGCTCCGCCGGTTCATTTTCGTAGATCGAAGCCTGATATTTGGTGATTGTTATCTCTTTCTTTTGAACAGTCCAATCGCCTGATTCTTCTCGCAAATACCAATCTTTCCCATAGATCTGCGGCGCTCCGTTGGTCTTTTTGCGCTCTACAAAACTCACTTTGCGTCCGTGTCGAAGGCGCGTGATGCTCACCAAATTCTTGACTTTGCTTGTTGGCGACAAATATTTCGGACACGAGAAACTGCTGTCGGCGGTATTCACATTGAGCACCTCTTTGAATTCGTCGCGACCACAAATTTCAACCATTTTCTGTCCTGCGAGAATCACATAATCGGTTTCTTTGCCGGCTATTTCCACCTCAAACGGCAATGACCATTTGTTTGCAAAATCAGCTAAGTTGATAAATAACAACGGATAACCAATTCCGATCGGCTTGTTTCCGTGAATCACGGTGTTCGCTTTGTGGACAAATTGCAAATCTTTCAAACAGCGCGAATGCTCCCGAAACAGCGAAACTCCATCGCTCTGCCAATCAATAATTGATTTCCACTCAAAACGCGCTAAGAATAGTCTTTGTAATGCCTTTAGCCGTTCAGCGTGCTCTGCGTAAGTTCTTGCTAAACTCGAAATGGCCTCACAAATCGAAGAAAACTGAAAATGGAAAACCGGACTCTCAGACAACCCAACCACACTTTTGGCAGATTTAAAACTCGCCAACGCCATGACCAAGTTCGTGAAGGCTTTGGAATGTGGAAAGTTTAGTTGTAAAATAGCACGGCAGAATTGTTCAGTTTTTTTATAGGTGTCATACCATTTAAATTACTCTGTTCAGTTCTGCTTTTCAAATAACCCCGATTTCGCCAAAAGTTTAGTTCTTAAAAGAACCGGAAAAAAAATAATTATTGAAAAAGCGTAAGTAACCGCAATCGAAGAGATATAAGCAAGTCTGCCCGCCACAAAAACATAGTAAAACGGCAGTAAGAGAATTACGCCCGTGTTGTTATAATCGGATTTTCGGATCGAAACATTTATCGAATCAAGAGCTTTAACCGGTTTTTGTAGAGACTTTTGCCCCAAATCCGTGAACAAACTAAAATAATTCGAGTAATCCCAAAAATAAATATATCTTAGTAAAAGAAATTAAATAAGGTCATCCATTTGGGATCTTTTGGCATCCAAACAGAAATGCGAAAACAGAAAGAACATTATGAAAGCGATTTTATAGAAAAGCAACTGAGTTATTATCGGAGTTTGCCGGAAAAACAAC
>JANPDZ010000753.1:0-14485 GCA_031431735.1 Acidobacteriota bacterium
AAAGACGGCGGCTATCTGATGGCGAATTGGAGTATTTACAAAGCAAAAGACGAACTTACTGCCTTAGCGCGCGAATACGTAATTTCCATCATTTTCTTCGACGGGCGCGGCGGACCGCCGGCACGCGGCGGCGGCAAAACACATAAATTTTACTCTTCGATGGGCGCCGAGATCGCCAACGATTCGATTGAATTGACCGTCCAAGGTCAGACAGTTTCGTCAAATTTCGGCACGGTCAACGCCGCGCAATACAATATCGAACAGCTTCTGCACGCCGGGATTTACAATCCGCTGTTCGCAGCGCAGGAAAAGACCTTTTCGCCGTCCGAAGAAGAATTGATGCAAAATCTGGCGGACGCGAGTTTTCGCGCTTATGATATTTTGAAAAATCACAAAGATTTTCTTGATTATCTTTCCGACGTTTCGCCGCTTAAATTTTACGCCGAAACAAACATCGGTTCGCGTCCGGCCAAACGCGGCGCGGGCAAATTGACGCTCGATGATTTAAGAGCGATTCCGTTTGTCGGCGCGTGGAGCCAACTCAAACAAAATGTTCCGGGCTTTTACGGAGTCGGTTCGGCGTTGCGCGATTTTGAAGATAAATTGGACGAGATCCGCGATTTATATCACTCAAATCTGTTCTTCAAAACTCTGCTCGACAACTGCGAAATGGCGATGCAAAAATCCGATTTCAAATTGACGGCGTTTTTGTCCGAGGACGCGCACTACGGCGAAATCTGGCGCAAACTCCGCGATGAATACGAACTCTGCCGCCAATATCTCGGGCGCATCACGGGCAAAAACGCGCTGATGTCGGATTTCCCAGTCGAACAGCAATCGGTGCAAACCCGCGAACGAATCGTTTTACCTTTGACGACGATTCAGCAATACGCGCTGACCCGCATTCGTGAATCAAACGATGAAGATTTGAACAAAATCTTGGGAAAACTCATTATTCGCTGCTCATTCGGCATCATCAACGCCGGCAGAAATTCAGCATAGGGATTTGGGATTTGGGATTGCGGATTTGGGATTACGGATTGCGGATTTTCAAGTTTTTCTTCTACGATAGCCAGCGAGCAAACAGGATCTTCCCATTTAAGCAAAATCCGCAATCCCAAATCCGCAATCCCAAATCGATATTAATCAGTGACCGCGCCGAATTTTGCCGACGAAACGAGTTTGGCGTATTTGGCGATCACACCGCGTGTAAATCGCAGTTCGGGCAGCTTCCAATTTGCGCGTCTGACGGCTAATTCTTCGTCCGAAAGATGAACTTGCAAAAGCAATTCGTCGGCATCGATCGTGATCAGATCGCCTTCTTCGATGAGCGCGATATTGCCGCCGACCGCTGCTTCGGGCGCGACGTGTCCGACGACCATTCCGTAAGTTCCGCCGGAAAATCTGCCGTCCGTAATGAGTCCGACCGAATCGCCCAAGCCAAGCCCGATAATGGCGGAAGTCGGCGCGAGCATTTCGCGCATTCCCGGACCGCCGCGCGGTCCTTCATAACGAATGACGACGACATCGCCCGCTTCGATCTTGCGTCCGATGATCGCCGCCATCGCCAATTCTTCCGAATCGAAAACCTTTGCGCTTCCGGTAATTTTGCGGCTTTTGATGCCCGTGATTTTTGCGACGGCGTTTTCTTCGGCGAGATTGCCGTTCAAAATCGCGAGATGTCCTTCGGCATAAAGCGGATTTTCCCAACTGCGAACAACATCCTGACCCGCCGGAACTTTGCCTGAAACGTTTTCTAAATTTTCAGCGACAGTTTTACCTGTGATTGTCAGGCAATCGCCGTGAAGAATTCCATTTTCAAGCAGGATTTTCATGACGAGCGGAATGCCGCCGACCTTGTGCAGATCGGTCGCGACGTATTGACCCGAAGGTTTTAAATAGCACAAAACCGGAACCTTGCGGCGAATCGTTTCAAAATCTTCGATTTTCAAATCAACCTTCATCGAATGGGCAATGGCGAGAAGATGCAAAACCGCATTCGTCGAACCGCCCGTCGCCATGACGACGGCGATCGCATTTTCAAACGCCCGTCGCGTCATTATTTGCGACGGAAGCAGATTATTTTCAATCGCTTTTGCCAAAACGCGTGCCGATTCTTTCGCGCTCGTCCGTTTTTCGTCGTCTTCCGCCGCCATTGTTGACGAATACGGCAGACTCATTCCCAAAGTCTCGATCGCCGAAGACATCGTGTTCGCGGTGTACATACCGCCGCACGAACCGGCGCCCGGACAAGCGTGTTTTTCTACTTCGCAAAGCTCGCTTTCGTTAATTTTTCCGGCGATAAATTCGCCGACCGCTTCAAATGCCGACACGACTGTCAGATCTTTGCCGTTGAGATGTCCCGCCTTGATCGTGCCGCCGTAAACAAAGATTGCCGGAATATCGAGCCGCGCGATCGCGATCATCGCGCCGGGCATATTTTTGTCGCAGCCGCCAATCGCCAGAAGTCCGTCCATTTGCTGCGCCTGACAAACGGTTTCGATCGAATCGGCGATCACTTCGCGCGAGATCAGGCTGTATTTCATTCCGACAGTTCCCATCGAAATTCCGTCCGAGACGGTGATCGTGCCGAAAACCTGTGGCATTAAATTTTCACTTTTCGCGGTTGAAATGACGTCATTGGCGAGTTTTCCCAAACTCAGATTACACGGCGTGATCGTGCTGTAACCGTTTGCCACGCCGACGATCGGTTTTGAAAAATCCTCGTCCGCAAAGCCGACCGCGCGAAGCATCGCCCGATTCGGCGAACGCTCAACGCCTTCCGTAATTGTCTTGCTTTTGAAATTGTTTCCCATAATAATCTGAAATCTGAAATTTCAAATCTCAGATCTGAAATCCCCTGATGAACTAAAATCCCAAATCTGAAACTGCTGTAATTATTCACTATAAATGCGAATCAGGGGTTGAATATTGGTCAACTGAAAAGTTGTTTGCAAACTCAAAATTCAGGGTGAAAAGTGTCAAAAATGGGACGCGGATGAACGCGGATTCGGCGGATTTTTTTAGAAATCCGCGTAAATCCGCTCAATCCTCGGTTTGTCCGTGTCCCATTTCTTTTTAATTTTTCTAATCCTTGAAGATTTTTAAGCCAATGCGCGCGGACATTTTTCAACTACTGATTCGCATTATAAAGTTTTATACGTTTCTCGTATGTTTCTCTGACTATCGCCACGTCTTCCAAAAATTTCGGCAATTCGTCCATTCGCAAAGCCTGCGGTCCGTCAACGAGCGCAACATTCGGATTGGGATGAAAATCAACTAAAATCATATTCGCGCCGGCAATTACGCCCTGCGCCGTGACGTGCATAATGTCGAGAATATTGTCGCAGCTTCGGAGGCGCGAACCGACCGAATGCGAAGGGTCAATGCACACCGGCATCCGCGTCAGGCGTTTAACGACCGGAATATGCGCGAAATCAACCATATTGCGATGCGGATCGCCAATGTTCGTTTTCATCCCGCGCAGACCGAAAACGATCTTTTGATTGCCTTCGCTCGCCAGATATTCGGCGGCGTGCAGCGATTCGTCCAATGTGATCCCAAAACCGCGTTTGAGCAGAACAGGAAATTCCTGCTGCCGACCAACCGATTTTAAGAGTTCGAAATTCTGCGTGTTGCGCGTCCCGATCTGGAGCATCACGCCGGTCGGATTTCCCGTTTTGTCCAACGCTTCACTGATCTCTTCAACGTGCGATTCGTGCGTGACTTCCATCGAGATCACCCTGATTCCGTATTTTCCCGCGAGTTCAAAAACATACGGCAAACAATTTTTTCCGTGACCTTGAAAGGAATACGGACTCGTGCGCGGTTTGTAGGCACCCATCCGTGTGCAAACTTGACCATTTTCCTGCAAAGCCTTCATCATCGCTTCGACGCTCTTTGGCGAATCAACCGCGCAAAGCCCTGCAAAAACATTGAGATTATCCTGACTGAAATTAACATCCTGATACGAAAAATTATTCGGACGATTATCGTCTTTATGACGACCGAGAACCCGATATTCTTCGGAAACACGAACAACATGGTCAACGCCCGGAAAACTTTTCATCTCGTCGAGCGACAATGCCGCTGTGTTTCCGATCAGATAAATTTCGGTCAAAACCTGTTCCGCACCCTGCACGTGATGAACGCGCATTTCGATGTTCGGAAGATTTTTTAAATGTGCCTCGAGACGATGAAACTCACGGGTTTCTCCGTCAATATATGGTTTAAGAATAATAATCATAGTCAGTGATCGGTGGTCAGTCGTCAGTCGTCAGCAGAAAGTTTTTGAAAATTGAGTCTTTGTTTATGAACAAAGAAATATCAAAGAAAAAAACTGACCGCTAACCGTCCCGCTTCGCGTTACTGACCACTGATGGTCGAATAGCGTCCGAGATAGCGAACTTCCGCCGCCTGGTCGCGGATCTCTTCGAGCGCGCCGCGCAGTTCGCTTTCACTTGCCGGTGCCTGTAAATCGAAATAAAAATTAAATTGCCACGGCGCGTCCTTGATCGGTCGGCTTTCGATTTTCAACAAGTCAATCCCGCGCCGCACAAACGGGCGAAGCGCGCTGTGCAATGCGCCGGGTTGATGTTTTAATCGCACGATCAGCGAAATTTTACTGCCCCGCTCCGATTCGTTGGCGTTTGGCGATAAAAGTACGAAGCGCGTATAGTTTTCCGCGTGGTCTTCGATATGTTCGCGAATTATTTTTCCGCCGTAGATCTCTGCCGTGCGATTGCCGCCAATTGCCGCGCGTGTGATGTCACCGCTCTCAACGACGCGGCGCACGCTGCCCGCCGTGTCGTCAGCCGCGACACCTTTCAGTTCGGGATGCGCCGCAAAAAATCTTTCGCATTGAGCGAGAGCGACCGGATGCGATTCGACCGTCTTGATCGTTTCAAAGTTCGCGTCTTGCGAAGCGACCAGAAAATGCGAGATCGGCAAAATTGTTTCGGCAATAATGTTTAAAGAACTATGCAGAAGCAGATCATAACAACGATGCACAGAACCGACCAGAGAGTTTTCGAGCGGCGACAAAATATAATCGGCAAATCCGGCATCTATCGAATTATATAAATCGTCAAATGTCTGACACGGAACGGTTTGACAGTTTTCACCCAAAATTCCGAGAGCGGCGGTTTCGCTAAAACTTCCGCGTTCGCCCTGAAAAGCAACGCGTGATTTTCCTGTTAAATGCGCGATCTCAGCTTTTGTCTCTGCTGTTCTTTCAACCGGCGCGCGATATGTTTTCTGCTGAAGATGCAGCGATTCGTCAATGATTCGCTGAAAAATATTTTCGATACTTTGCTCGTCAAACGGACCCGAATTTTCTTTTGTCAGCCGCTCTAAAACCTCGCTTTCGCGAATCGGATCGCAAAGCGACGTGTCAACTTTCGCTTTCGCCGCGCCGACGCGTAATGCAATTTCGGCGCGTTTGTTCAAAAGATTCAAAATCTCGGTATCAATCGCGTCAATTTCCGCTCGCGGATCATTTATTATCGGTTCACTCATCATCCTTAAAACTATTACGCCGCGACAAATTGTTCAACCGGCATCAGCCATTTTGCAAAACGCTCGTCGCGCCGAAACGTGAACCGTCGCATCGCGCCACGGAATGATCGCGCCGTTTTTCCAGATCCATTGGATATTTTCAAAAGACATATTTCAATTTGGGATTGCGGATTGCGGATTGGCTCGTTATCTAAAAACACCTTGATTAAGCTCACGCTCCTTGACGCGTTAGCAAATCCCAAATCCGCAATCCCAAATCCTAAATCGCTTCAGACTGCCCAAAGATGATTGTCCGTGTTGTAATGGAGCCAAAAATCGCTATTTTCGTTCCATTCGGGACGATAGTTCGTGGCAACGACGGCAAGCGTTTCGGCAAGTGCGAGCGAAGAATGTTCGACATTCGGCGGCACAACCAAACTCTGATTTGCTTCCAACACAAATTCTGTTTCACCGAGCGTGACCTGCCATCTGCCCGAAACGACATAAATGATTTCTTCGTGCGAATGGCTGTGCGATGCGGTGATCGCGCCTTCTTCGAGTTGGACGTGAGCCATCATCAGGTTTTCACCGACCGCGACGCCGCGGCTGTAACCGTCTGTCATTGAGCGATTTTCGTTTTTATTCCAATCGTATTTCATAATTTTTAGTCGAGAGTCGAGAGTCAAGAGTCGAGAGTCAAGAGTCGAGAGTCAAAAGTCATTTCTTAGACTCTCGACTCCCGACTCTCGACTCTTGACTAATTGACCTGTTTATTAACCAAAACTTTTTCCTGCATCCACGGCATCATTTTGCGCAATTGCGCGCCGACTTCTTCGATTTTGTGCGTTTCTCCGGCGGCTTCCATCTGTTTGAAATTAACCTTGCCGTTGTCGCATTCGCTCATCCATTCATCGGCAAATTCGCCGCTTTGGATCTCGCCTAAAATCTTTTTCATCTCTAACTTGGTCGCATCCGTGACGATGCGACGCCCTCGTGTCAGATCGCCGTATTCGGCCGTGTTTGAAACCGAGTAGCGCATATTTGTAATGCCGCCTTCATACATCAGATCAACGATCAGTTTGAGTTCGTGCAAGCATTCAAAATAAGCCATTTCGGGCGCGTAACCGGCTTCGGTCAAAGTTTCAAATCCGGCTTGCACGAGCGCCGTCACGCCGCCGCACAAAACTGCCTGTTCGCCGAAAAGATCGGTTTCGGTTTCCTCCTTGAAAGAAGTTTCAATGATGCCTGCTTTGCCGCCGCCAACCGCCGAAGCATACGACAAACCGACTTCTTTTGTGTCGCCTGAAACGTCCTGATGAACCGCCAGCAGACACGGAACGCCGCGCCCGAGCGTGTATTCATGCCGCACGAGATGTCCCGGACCTTTCGGCGCAACAAGAAAAACATTAACGTCTGCGGGCGGCACGATCTTCTTAAAATGAACCGAAAACCCGTGCGCGAAAGCGAGATATTTTCCGGCCGTCAAAAATGGTTCGATCTCGTTTTTATAAACTGTCGGCGCGAGTTCGTCCGGCACCAGAACCATCACGACATCAGCCATTTTTACCGCATCTGACGTGAACATAACTTCCAAACCGGCGGCTTCCGCCTTCGCCCAAGATTTGCTGCTCTGCGGCAGACCGACGATCACATCTGCGCCCGAATCTTTCAGATTGTTGGCGTGCGCGTGACCTTGCGAACCGTAACCGATTACGGCAACCCGTTTGTTTTTAATCAATTGCTCGTTAGTATCTTTATCGTAAAAAACCTTCATTAAATTTCCTCTTTAAAATATTAATTTGTTATGCTTTTGCTTCTAAACTCTGCTCTAAGCCCGAAAGCCGGTTAATCGCGACACAACCCGTGCGCGTCACTTCGTTGATCTGAAAAGGTTTGAGCATTTCGATGAACGTATCAACCTTTTGCCAATGTCCCGAAGCCTCTAAGATCATTTTTTCGTGCGAAATATCCACGACCTTGGCGCGAAAAATATTCACCAGATTCATCACTTCCTGCCGCTCACTGCCCGCTTTGACGCTGACATCGATCAAAGCCATTTCGCGCTCGATATGCGGAAGACGCGTGACGGCGCGAACTTCGCGAACCCGCGCCAGACGCGAACATTGTTTGATTATTTGTTCGATCACACGATCGTCGCCGCTCGTCACGATCGTGCAGCGAGACCACGCCGGTTCAAGCGTTTTGCCGACACAGATCGTTTCGATATTAAACCCGCGCGCCGAAAAAAGTCCGACAATCCGCGAAAGTTCGCCGGCTTCGTTTGCCACTAAAATTGAAATCGTATGCTGCATCGTTTTGATTTGGGATTTGAGATTTGGGATTTGGGATTTCTTTTTTTAATCCGCAATCCCAAATCCACAATCCGAAATTATTTAAGAATCATATTCCGCGTATCTTGTCCCGCCGGGATGATCGGAAAGACGTTTTCTTCTTTGCTGACGACAATATCGAAGATCGTCACGCCCTTAAAATTCAAGCCTTCTTCCAAAACGCGCCGCAAATCTTCGGGCTTTTCGGCGCGTAAGCCTTGTGCGCCGTAGGCTTCCGCGAGTTTGACAAAATCCGGCGAAATTGACAAATCAACTTCCGAATAAGCGCGGTCGTAAAACATTTCCTGCCATTGGCGCACCATTCCGAGATAACCGTTGTTCATAATGATGACCTTGAGCGGAATTTTGTATTGGATCGCCGTGATGATTTCCTGATTCGTCATCTGAAAACCGCCGTCGCCGACGACCGCGACAACCTGATGCTGAGGGCAAGCAAGCTGTGCGCCCATT
Organism: Acidobacteriota bacterium; assembly: GCA_031431735.1. Lineage (GTDB taxonomy): Bacteria > Acidobacteriota > Blastocatellia > Pyrinomonadales > Pyrinomonadaceae > JAFDVJ01. Next base: position 8,298 of record JANPDZ010000753.1, read on the forward strand.
GCTGCGGGAAGTCCGAAGCCCATCGTCCCGAGACCGCCGCTTGTTATCCATTGACGCGAGCGTTTGAACGGGTAAAACTGCGCCGCCCACATTTGATGCTGTCCGACATCGGTGACGATGATTGCGTCACCGTTTGTCACGCGGTAAAGTTCTTCGATCAGCTGCTGCGGTTTGATCTCCGTCGTGGAATATTCACACGTAAAAGGCGCGGAATCGCTCCAAGCGTTCAGTTTTTTCCACCACGCGGCGCGATTCGCCTTTCCTTTTTCGATCTTCGCTTTGTCGGCCGTTTCGAGTTTTTCGGCGATCTTCCGCAAGGCGGTTTTCGCATCCGCGACCAGCGAAATATGCGCTTTTTTGATCTTTCCGATGTTTGAAGGGTCAATATCAATGTGAATGATCTCGGCGTGCGGCGCAAATGTCGCGAGCTTTCCGGTCACGCGGTCGTCAAAGCGAACGCCAACCGCGACGAGCAGATCGCTTTCCGAAACCGCCATATTCGCCCCGTAGCGGCCGTGCATGCCGAGCATTCCGAGACTCAAATTATGCGCCGTCGGAAATCCGCCGAGTCCCATCAGCGTCGGCGTGACCGGTGCTTGCAATATTTCGACAACCTTCATCAAATCGTCCGCCGCGTCTGCCGTAACAACTCCGCCGCCGACATAAAAAACCGGCCGACGCGCATTTATTAATCTTTCAACAACCAATTCGAGCGTGGTTTCGTCAATCGGTTCTTCCTTGTTTTCAAACAAATATTCGGCATGAATGCGGCGCGGATCGTCGCAAAGCTGCGCCGTAATATCCTTCGGAACATCAATCACGACCGGACCCGGCTTGCCCGATTTGGCGATCTGAAACGCTTCGTCAATGATCGCTTCAAGGTCGCGGACATCGCGCACCAGATAGCTGTGTTTGACGATCGGCAGCGTCACGCCAAACGTGTCAACTTCCTGAAAAGCATCCGTCCCGATCATCGTGCTCGGAACTTGTCCGGTAATCACGACGAGCGGAATCGAATCCATATAAGCCGTCGCGATGCCCGTCACGGCATTCGTCGCGCCCGGACCTGACGTGACGAGCACGACGCCGACCTTTCCGGTCGCCCGCGCATAACCTTCCGCCGCGTGAACCGCGCCTTGTTCGTGCCGGACAAGATAATGCGTGATTGAATCGCGAAAACGCCAGATCTCGTCGTAAATATGCAAAACCGCGCCGCCCGGAAGTCCGAAAACCGTATCAACGCCGTTTTTGATCAAACCTCGCACGAGAATTTCCGCACCGCGCGGTGCCGCAGACGGCAAAACCGTTTCCGTCGCGGGCTGTGCGGCATTTTTTATAACTGCCGAAACATTGGCAACGCTTGTCATAACTACCTTTTCATCTTCACGAGCCATAAAATTAAAAAAGTCATTACCCTTTTCTTTCGGATAACGACTTTCCTCAGAGATTCTTAAATCTTCCAGAAGTCATCATCCGCCAAAAAGAATAATGACGCTGATGCTAATGCTGATAATGACAAAAGGCGAAAACCTTTCGTTGCTGTGTTTATTAAATTTTTTAATCTTACTTTGCATTAGCATAAGTTTTACTCTATTCAAGATTATGACTTTTTTTTATGACTGTCAAGAAAATTCTTGTAAATTTCCATAAAAAAAGTCCGAAGCCTTTCGACTTCGGACTAATCGCAAAAGTCAGTCCCTCGCCGACTAACTCGATTGCAGTGATGATGTAAAACTTTGCTGTCTAATATTTTTCAAGACATTCTGCTCTTTCTTTTGAACCGAAAACAAATCAAATTTTATTTGCAAATTTAACCAGAATTCGGCACTCATTCCAAAAAATTTGCCTAATCTCAACGCGGTTGAAGGTGTAACGCCACGCTTGCCCGAAACTATCTCGTTGATTCTTTGGTAAGAAACTTTGATGGCATCGGCTAATTCCTTTTGCGTCAAATTCATCGGAATCAAAAACTCTTCGCGGAGCATTTCGCCCGGATGTGTTGGCAGTCTGTTAGTTGGTATTCTCATTATTTAACGATTTATTTTATTTCGAGTTGAAATTTTAGAGCGTCTAAAATGCTTGCTTGCATATCTTTATCGTTTAATTTTCCAAATTTTTTGCTTAGACGTTGTTTGTCGAGTGTGCGAATTTGATAGCAAAGCACAATTGATTCTACAGTTAAACCTGCCGTTCCGATTGGAAGAATGGCTTCGTTTGGGTAAATTCGGCGATTCGGCTTTCGTGAAGTTACAGGCAAAACATTGACGACCGGCAAAAGTTGGTTGAGAGCCGTCGAACTTAAAACTAAAACAGGACGAGTTTTCCCTTGCTCAGAGCCTAAAACAGGTTCGAGATTGGCAAGCCAAATTTCCCAACGCTCAACTTTCATTTTTCAAAATCCGTGTCTTGAAAATCGCTCATTGTTTCCGCCAAATCCGCCATAAAAAGTTCATCTTTGACAGCTTCACGCATCAAGTCAATTTTCGTATCTTCTTCGCTTTCAACAATTGTTTTCAAATAAACCTCAACCGAAACGCCTTTCATCGAAGCATTTTTCAAAATCTCTTTAGCTATTGTCGGATTTAATTCTGCTACTACGGACATAATAAAAACTCCTTTGATTGCGATTCTATCAAATTTCAAACGAAGCAACCAAGATTGAGGAGATAAAACGCCTTGACGAACGGCGTGGTTTTTAATTTAAATGACGGTATTTTCTCTCTCTCAACCTTTCTTTCTCGGTTTCTTTACCTTTTTTTCCGTGAATAAATCTGCCGTATATTTTTCATAGAGTTCAAATAGAAACACCATTCTGTTTGCTTCGCCGGTGAACGGTTGCGGTCGGTAAGCCAAGTCAACGGCTTTGTCTAAATCATTGTGCGCTTTGACTAACGTAGGCGGCATCGTCAACGGGTCGTAAAGGTCGGCTAATGAACTATTTGGAAATTCAGCCCGCGCATCCAAAACTCTTTGGGCGGCGGTTTCGATTGCTTTGATTTGCTTTTCGGTTGGATTTTCGGGGAATGGATAATTGTTATAAACGAGAGAATTTGAATAACTAAAATCACTTTTTAACCTGCCACATATATTTCTAACCCATGACATGTGCATTTCAGAAGTTAAAATACCAAAAAGAAATAGAGTCGCATTTGGCAACATTTGCAATTTATTACTCGCAATTACATCTTTTGTTAAAAATCCAATTGGAATGTATTTCCGACGTTCTGAAGAAACTTCTGGTATGGCTAAATAATTGGAATCTAATTGTGCTATCTGAGCAAATAACGATGGCGTATTAGCGAAGTTTTGCGTTGATTTGGCGACACTTTCCAGACGGAACTTTCTAACTAAAGCGATTCGCTCAAGAATAATTGGAAACTTTTTCAATTCACTTGGCTCGACATCTTTCAGCCATAAGCAATATCGCTTTTGATTATTGATTAATTCTCTGCCACCTAAATACAAACGCAGATACTTTCTTATTTCAGCATCTTTATTTATTAAATCTAAATACTCTTGCTCAGAAAAAATAAAGTGTCCGCCATCTCTAGGCTGGCTTCCCCAAGTCATTCTTGGAACATCAGAAATTGGATTATTTCTGGGTAAAATTAACAGTTTGGGCGCATCAATCAAATATTGATTTATATTCTTAGCTTTTGTTTCATGTGCAATTCCTTTTACATTTTCGTATTCAAAAATTAATTTATTGTTGGTATCAAAGTTTGCAAATCCAATGATTACACAATGAACCGCCGCATTACCTCTAGCTTCATTATTCCACTTAAAAGTTCGGTGTGCGAAATGAATTTTGAGACGAAATTTATTAAAGAGATAGCTCCAAAGGATTCCAACTTGTTCGCCTTGTGAAATTGAATTAGTTGAAACAAATGCTACTTTTATACTTGTATTTTCGATATATTCAGCGGCTTTGATATACCAACACGATACATAGTCCAATACTCCATATTTGTTAATGTTACCCATCACGTTTTTCACATCATCACGCTGTTCTGAATTCAACCACATTGCACCAATAAACGGCGGATTTCCCAAAATAAACGAAAGTTCATCTTTGGCGACAACTGTTTCCCAATCAATCTGCAAAGCGTTTCCGTGAACAATTTTGGCGGATTTTTTGAGTGGCAAGCGGACGAAATATTGACCAAATTCGTTGCTGATTTGCATATTCATTTGGTGGTCAATGAGCCACATCGCAACTTCGGCAATGCGGGCGGGAAATTCTTCAAACTCAATCCCGTGCATCATATCCACATCCAGCCATATAATGTCGCTGACGTTGAGAACCGCTTGCCCCGATTTCCGCAAAGCCTTGAGAATCGCCATTTCCAAGAGCCGTAATTCCCGATAAGTAATCACCAAAAAATTCCCGCACCCACACGCCGGATCAAGAAATTTCAACGTGCTAAGGCGTTGATGAAAATCTTGCAGTTTGTTACGATTATCTTTGACGCTTTCAAATTCTTTCCACAAATCATCAAGAAAAAGCGGTTTGATGAGTTTTAGAATATTGGTTTCAGAGGTGTAATGCGCTCCCAAATTTCGCCGTTCTTTCGGATTCATCACGCTTTGAAACATCGAACCGAAAATCGCCGGAGAGATTTTGCTCCAATCCAAATAACAGCAATCTAGCAAAGCCTGACGCATTTTGCTGTCGAAACTCGCTGTCGGCAATATTTCTTCAAACAGTTTTCCGTTGACATATTCAAAATCGGCAAGTTGCTGGTCAAGATTCGTAAAACGATTTTCTTTCGGCGTATTCAAAACCTGAAAAAGTTCCTGCAATCTTCCCGCCAAATCACTGCCGTCTTCGCTTGTGCGCTGTTCGATGAATTCCTGAAATTGCTGTTTATTGAAAATGGTCGTGTCTTCGGCGAAAAGACAAAATAAAATACGAACCAAATAAATTTCCAAAGGATGTCCGACATACCCGATTTCTTTGAGCCGGTCGTGAAGTTTGCCCATCAATTCCGCCGCTTTGATATTTGCCGGGTCTTGTTCTTTATAAACTTTTTTCTGATAGCCGAGAAGATAACCGAAATGCTGAACATTTTTGACGAGTTCGGAGAGTTTGAATTCAACGGTTGTATCTTCCTCCAAATCATAAAGCCGGAAATTTTCAAAATCGCAAACCAGAATAAATTTTGGCAAATCGCTGTCTTTGATGCCGGGAAAATAATCCTTTGCTTGGCTGTGTGCTTTTTCTAAATTTTTCCCGCGTGATTTGAATTCAATGAGAATCGTGCCTTTCCACAACAAATCAATAAAGCCTTGCCGCCCGTCTTCTTTTTTAACACTTTGCTCGAAAGTTGCAACTCTGCGGCGCGGAATTCCGAACACATTAAAGAAAGCGTCCATAAACGATTTTGCCTCGGCGTGTTCGTTAAAATCGTTTTCCCACTCTTTCGAGAATTCAATCGCCCGACTCTTTATTTCGTTCCAACTCAATGCCATACTGTTTTTTATTCTGCAACATTTGCCCGAAAATTAAAAAGGACGAAGCCAAAACCTCGTCCAATCCAAAATCCGAAATCACAAATCCAAAATTAGAATGTGTAAGTATTTGCCGCGATCAGCGTATCGGCAATGCGCTGCCGCGCCGCGATCGTGTTGATCGGCGAATTGTTTTTGCGATCTGGCTTCAATCTTTTTTCACAATATTTTAATCTTCATTTTCTTGCAGATGTTCTCCGATCATTATAGAGGATTATATTGAAGGTCTGCACAAAGTTTTCTTTTCACTCTCAAAAAATAATTGTATAATCGCCTTGTTATGGAAAAAGAAATTGAAAAAATTTCACAAAACGGCGTAAAAACGCTCAAACAATCGTCAAATTCTCAAAATGGAGACGAACCCTCCAAAGCCTGCGAATCGGCAATGAAGGCTTTTACGATGACCAATAAACGTCTGTATCCCAAACTCTACAAAGGAAACGCCAAAATTGGAAAGGTTCGCGGCTGATACAAACATCATCGAAAGTGTTGCGTTCGAACCTTCGTGCCTGCCCAAATAGTTTTGCAAAATATTTGAATAGTGTTAAATTTGGCTAGAGGTTGAATTATGTTGGAAACTTTAGAGAAAACGAACGAACTCAAAACCGTCAGTATTGAAAAAGACACTTGGATTTTGGAAGTTCCACCCGAAGTCTGCCGCAAAGAAGGTTTTGCCG